>CAYLSS010000327.1:0-5760 GCA_964385765.1 uncultured Solibacteraceae bacterium | reverse complement strand
GCTGGAATCCGATCCACCAGTCGCTCCGCGTCGGAACGAACCCGAATCCGACCCCCTCGACCTTCCTCATAAGGAGCGCCGCCAGGATGCCGAGCCGGATCCACATGAGCTGGCCCAGGATCTCGATCCGAAACCCTTCGATCGGCGGCGGGTAGATCTCCTTGAAGATATCCGAGAGGTAAGTCCCGGCTACCAGAGCCAGAAAGGCCAGATCGATCAAAGCATGACGCGGCAGCAGCCGGAACCACCAGGAGATCGCCAACGCCAGCCCACCGGCTGCGCCGAGCCATCTCCATTCGAACGTCCCCGCTCCCGCGGCCATGATCAGATAGGGAATCAGCGCGCTGGCCGTCATGATCCAGGGAAGGCGGCCGCCGAATTGCTCCCAACGCTCGCGGACCGCCGGAAAGGCCAGCCCGGCGTAAAGCGACAATTCAACCAGCATCGCCAGCAGCACCGGGACCGCAACCGAAACAGGGATGCCCTTATATTGGGAGTAGGTGAACCCGCCAATGGCACCGGCGAGCCACAGCGCCATCAACGTGATCCGGAACCTACTCATTGCATTCATGTTAGCATCCGGGTTCCGAGCCGCTCCCGCCCCGGAGCCCCCGCCGGATCTCGCCAGGCGCGTCGCTGAACAGGAGACCGCCAACGCCGAAGCCCGCGAAAACTACACCTACCGGCAGGAAGTGCGAATTCGAGACTTCGATCGGCGCGGGCGTCCCGGGGGACACTACCACGAGGTCCGCGAAGTCGTCTTCTCGCCCGAATCCGGACGTTCCGAGTCGTTCCTCAAGGGACCGATCGACCGGCTGGTGTTCCTGAAGCTCACCGAGGAGGATTTCCGGGACATCCGCGAGGTTCAACCTTTCCTTTTTACCGCTGATCAGCTCTCAGCCTACGAGACGCGTTACCGGGGGACCGAGCTCATCGACGGCGAGGAATACTATGTGCTCGATGTTGCCCCGCGGCAGGTTTTCTACGGCTATCGTTACTTTGACGGCACCTTGTGGATCGATCGTGAGGACCTGGCGGTAGTCCAGAGCTTCGGCAAGGCAGTCCCTCCGGTCTTCAAGGGCGATTCGGACAATCTCTTCCCCCACTTCACGACAATCAGGGAGAAGATCGATGGTCGCCACTGGTTTCCGGTCCATACTCATGCCGACGACCTGCTTCCGTTTCGGGGTGGTCCCGTACGGATCAAGATGACGATCAAGTACTCCGAATACCGGCGATTTGGCAGTGAGTCTTCAATTGAGTTTCAGGTTCCGGAACAACGGTAGTCCCCGTAATGGGTTTGTCACAAACTGATACGGCGGCCGCAGTTGAAGTTTCTTCACCATTCCTTCCCTGCTGGCCGCGCTTAGTCAGTTTTTGTCCGCGTGAAGAGATTAAATAGCTAAATGAGAATTTTTCTTGTCCCCTGTACCCGCCCATGGCATAATGCCGGTGGAGGCAACAAAAGCTGCATTTGAAACAAATGTCTTTGTTCTAGCTCTTCCGTTGCTGTTGGTTGCTCTCTTTCTATCGTGGACGCCACCAGCTAAGGGGAACCTATCGGTGTGCTGCTGTGTAAGCTGCCCCTTGGACTCTTGCGGCATAGGTTGCGCCGAACGTGTCTACGCAGAATGTACGGATACACCCTTCTGCGGGGGAGGACAATATAAACTCGTAGAGGAGTGGTATTGCAACTCGACCTTCATATACGTGGAGTGTTGGGGGTGTTGTGGGGTCGCATAGTCAGAGCGGCAAGGAGAAAATGGAGAAAGCCATGTGTAATCGAATCGTTCTCATTCTAGCGCTTACACTCGTTCCGCAGTACGTGCTGGCCGACCAAGCCTGGACGCCGGTGGTGGCGAAGCAGCGGATCAAGGTGGAACGGATTCTGCCTGATGGATCCAGGGAACTGGTGAGTGAAAAAGCCGGAGACTATCTTCGAACTTCAACAGGGAAGGTTCTGGTAACAGAACGCAGGATGGTCGACGGCACTCCTGGCGAGGTGGTGGCGGGTAGTCTCGAAGACCTTGCAAAAGGAGAGCTCTATCAACTGATGTACAAGAGCCGCAAGGCGATCTTTCGGGCCGCGGGCCGGCCAGGACCGCGGCTGACCGAGGAGTACAAGGCCCTGGCGGAGCAGCATGCCGTGGACAGGCAGTTCGTGAACGGAGTCTGGTGCCTTGGTTTCCCGGTGGTGGCGAATGGGGAAAAGGTCGGTGTTGGCTGGCGTTCGATGGATCTCGACCTTCACGTCAAAACCGAAACGGTACGGGAGGACAACGGCGAGAAGATCGTAAGGGTGCGGGAAATCTACGATATCCGGGATGGTGTCGAGCCGGCGCCCGACACAGTGCGAATCCCGGAAGATTTTGCCGTGGTCGACGGCTCGACCAGCGCGTCAATTCCCTGGGGGCGCGAGAAGTAAACCCACGGCGCTCAGCCGGGACTGACGAGTTAGGGGATCGAATCGGACCGGGCCAGAACCCGGTCGCCGATCCCCGTCTCTTCCATCAGTTCCGCGCTTGTTGGGGCAGGAGCGGTTTCCGCCACCTGAGTCAATGCTTCTTCATTGGGTGGCGGAGAGGGCAGGGGGCGCGTCTCGTAGGGGGCCGCCAGGTCCGGCGCCGGTTCGTCCCGCATCAGCGCGAGGAATGCCGGCGAAAGCTCGCGGAAAATCTGGACGGGCAAAGAGCTGGTGAAGCCATAAGCGGCGGCGGCCTCTCCCGGGACGAAGGCGGTCACCGTGCCAAAGTAGCGGTCGCCGATGAGAAAGATGAAGGTGGCCGTACGGTTGATCACCCGGGAATCCATCACCTGCCCGCTCGGTCCGAAGACCTCGTAGCGATTGTCGCCCGTCCCGGTCTTACCGCCCACCGCCACGCGCGTGCCGTCACCGGTCAGGATCGCCCGGCTGGCGCGACGCGCGGTTCCGCGCTCGACAACTCCGACCAGTTCCTGCCTGAGCAATGCGGCAACCTCGGACGGCAGCACGCGATCGCCTTCGCGCGGGCCATAAACCAGGTTCGTTTCAAAGGGCGTACCGCGCGCAAAATGCAGACGTTCAATGCGCACGCTCGGATAGTAGACTCCGTCATTGGCGATGATCCCCACCAAGTCCGACAGCGACGCCGGGGTGTCGCCCGAGCTTCCCAGGGCCGTGGCCAGCGAGGGGACGAGCCGCTGAAAGGGATAGCCCATCCGGCGCCATTCCTTGTGCAGCGCCTCGAAGGCATCCACTTCCAGCATGACGCGGATTCCACGGTCCTGGGCCCGGCGGGCCCGCTTGCGGAAGAACCATTCGTATGCATCATGGATGGCCGGACCGCTTGCCCGCAGCACGTCCGAGAGATTGGAGCCGGGATGCCTGGCTTTGTACTCCAGCAGCCGCAGCTCGAGCGGATGCACGCCGGCAATATAGGCCCGGTCCGCCAGGCTGTAGCGCCCCGGGGTGAATTCGCGATACAGATCCTCTATCAAGTCATCCGGAAGATCCGGCAGCAGCAGATTCCCGATGAGATAGGCGGCGAAGCCGTCGATTCCGTCCCAGGGCTTCACCAGGCGGTGAATGGCCGCCAGCCGTCGCGGGGTCTGCCGCACCTCCTGGGCAATGAGCGCCAGCGCCTCGTCGGTTCTGAGTCCCTTGTATTTGTGGTGGAAGCGAGCCGGGTACTGCCGGCCTTCGAGTTCGGCAAAGCGCTCCAGGTAAACCTTGCGCTCCGGATGTTCGACATCTGTCAGGATGTCGGTCGGAAGCCCTGGCAACTGATACATTCGATGCGTGATCAGATCCCGCATGAGTCTCACGAAGACCAGGTTCACAGACCGCTGAAACGCCTCGCGGACGGTCATCGACCGCGCATTGTCCTCGGCATCGAAGTTGCTGAAGCGATGGAGTCCGCCGCCGGTGAAAAACGTGGCGTCGGGACTTCCCGAATAACGCCGGAGCATCGACGCCTCGAGCATCTCGGCCAGAGGGGCTGTCGGGTAGGCGTTCAGCCAGTGTACCGCCCACTCGGTCAGCGGATCGTCCGCGAGCAGGGCCTCCCCGGAACGTTCCGCCTGGCTGAGCGGGGCCAGGCGCTCATGCAGACGCGCGATCGCCAGCAGGTAGCTCGAGAGCGTCCGCAGCTTGGCGGTCGAACCCAGCTCGAGCTTCGTTCCTTCACTGATGTTGAGCGGCTGGTCGAGATTGTCGGCCTGGACGCGCAACAAGTTGCGCCCCCCCTGCCGCTCATAGAGGGTCACGCTGTAGATGACGCCGGCCGGGTCTCCCTGGGCAAGAAGCCGGTGCTGCCGCAGACCGGCCCGGGCGGCGAAATCGCTATCCTGCAGCCGTCCCAGAAACTCCGTGATGGCGCGCTGGGCGTCGCCATCGAGCGTACTCTCCACCGTCAGATCCAACCGGTCGAGCTCGTAGGCCGATTCCAGCTCGAGCGTCTCGAGCAATTCGATGCGAACGCTGTCAGTCGCCTTGTGCTCGTAGAACGGAGCCATGCGAGGCAATGCGGCGCGGCGTCGGACCGGTGTCCGGGCTTCTAGCGCGCGGTCGCGGAGTTCCGCTGAGATGACACCTTCCCTGGCCAGCAATCGGAGGAAACGATCGACTCTCTGGTTGAGAGCCCCGTGATTCCGAACCAGCAAGGCCGTTGGCTTGCGAATGGCCACCAGCAGCGAAATCACCTCGCGGTAGGCGCGAGCGCTCGCGTCGGTTACCACGCCGGGATTGGCAAGCAGACGGTTCGTCTCCTCGAAATCCGCCCCGAACCAGGCCCAAAGACCATCGCCGAGCCCGTGCACTTCGCCGTAGCCCGCGATCGCGGCCAGAGGCAGCGAGTTCAGATAGGCGGTTACGATCCGCTTCCGAGCCTCGAATGTCTCGCGGCCGCCGGAATAGCTGCGCAATGAAGCGGACAACATCTGCCGCAGCTTCTCGGCCGGTCCGCTTGTCTGCCCGCCCGGTGAGTGGCGCAGCTTCTCCAATTGTGTCGCCAGGGTGCTGCCGCCGCTGATTTCATCCGTCAGTCCGATGTGGCTCAGCGTCAGCTCCAGACTCGCGTTGGCAAACCGATCCCACTCGACCGCCGGATTCTTGTAGGGATACCGGGTTTCGAGCGCTTCGCGATTCTCGATGAACAACAGAGTGTCGGCCACCAGCTTCGGAATCGAGTCGAAATCCTCGTAGATCCTTTCCGGCCGCCGCACGGCGTGCAGGGCGCTGCCGTGGCGGTCTTTGATCCACAAGCCGGCTGTCGGCTTTTCCCAATAGATGGGAAACAGGCCGCTGTCGATGGCCGCCACCATGGCGGTCGAAGGATTGGCCTGGGAATCGATCTCGAAGCCCTCCCCGGTGAGCCTTTCGAGGAAAACATCGAGACGGGAGTACCCGAGGCGGCGGTCATATGGTCCGGCAAGTGGGGCGCGGAAGCTCGAAGCCTCTCCGGGTTCAATCGAATAGTGCATTCGCGCCGCCCAGGAGCTGAACAGCCGCGATTGAAGCCACGAGGTTTGAAGTTCGAGCGCACCCAGGCATACGGACAGCACGCCGATCAAAGTAAGAAATGTCACCGGAGACCACTTCCCTCGCGGCTGGTCCTCCGGCGCCGCTTTCGGCCTCGACTGACTCCTTTCGGTCTCGATCAACATGTCGGTTTCTGTCGGATTTGGCCGGGATTCATTGGCGGACTGCTCAACAAACCCAACTCCTTCATTGATTTTGACGAACGAGGCCACCGCCGCGGTACACCATCCCTAGTCATTTCA
>CAYLSS010000326.1:0-5765 GCA_964385765.1 uncultured Solibacteraceae bacterium | reverse complement strand
TTCTTATCGTTCGCTGGACGGCCGAATTTAGGAAAATTCAAAAAAATAGAGAGGGCGCGAGCCGGACGGCTGCGCCTGCTAGGATTCCCGACGAGCCGGCGTCAGGTTGAGCGCTTCAGCAAAGGAACCCCGCCCGCTTTCGATCTTCTCTTGAAGCATCATGATCGCGTAGATCAACTGCTCCGGACGCGGCGGGCACCCAGGCACAAAAACATCTACCGGTACCACCTGATTCACCGGAATGAGCGCGTAGTTGCTAAAAACACCGGTCGAGGTCGTGCAGGCACCCATGGAGATCACCCACTTCGGCTCCGGCATCTGCTGGTACAGGCGCCGGATCACCGGCGCCATCTTGTTCGACACGCGGCCGGCGATGATCATCAGATCGGACTGCCGCGGGGACCCCCGGAAGACTTCCGCGCCAAACCGGGCGATATCGAACCGCGAGGCGCTCATCGCCATCATCTCGATCGCGCAACAGGCGAGTCCGAACGTCATCGGCCAGATCGAATTCTTTCGCCCCCAGTTGATCGCCTTGTCGAGCGTCGTCAACAGGACCCCGTCGCCGAGGCCAATGAAGCCTTCCTCATCGACTCGATCGAACAGACCCTCGACCATCTCCAAGTTGATTCCACGTTCCATGCTGGTGCTCACGATTATGACACGCTCCTCGCTAGAATAAAGGAACTGGTCTCGCCCCATGAATGCTCCGTCTGTCACCTTCAAACGATTCGAAGATTATCCTCAAGCCCTCGAGCGCGCCGCCGCCTTGTGGGGGATCCAATCCGAGTACTGGGATATCTGGGGGAACCGGCACGCGACCTCCGCGGAGGTGCAACAAGCGATTCTTACATCGATGGGCGTCGCCGCCGGCACCCTGGAGGAACTCAACCGCGCAATCGAAGGAAGGCTGTGGAATGAGTGGAGTTCGCTCACCCCGCTCACGGTGGTGATCGGCGAAAAGGGCGCCATCCCAATTCGCGTTCCAGCGGCATTGGCAGACCGCCAGATCCGGCTCGACCTTGCCTGGGAAGACGGCCGGCGCGACAACATCCGCAGCTCGCTGGCGGAACTGAAGACCACCGCCACCGCCAACTTGCGAGGACAGCAATTCATCGAAAAACAGCTTGCTCTTCCCGTTGTGCCCCTTGGCTATCACAGTCTCCGGGGATCGATGGAGTACCCGGGTGGAAAGCTCGAGAGTAGCACCAATCTGATTGGGACGCCGGAGCTGGCCTACTGTCCTCCCGAACTGGCGAAGGGCGGCAAGCGAGCCGGCCTCAACGTGAGCCTGTACGGGTTGCGTTCGGAGCGCAACTGGGGCTGCGGCGACTTTTCGGATCTCGATCGCCTGAGCGGGTGGGTGGCGGAGCGCCTCGGCGGCAGCTTCGTCGTGCTCAATCCCCTGCATGCCATCCACAATCGCCAGCCATTCAACACCAGCCCCTACCTGCCCAACAGCATCTTCTATCAGAACCTGATCTACCTGGACATCGAACGCATCGAGGACTATAATCGGTCGGACTGGGCGCGAAGATTACGCGCGAGCAGCACCATCGCGGCCGAGATCGCCGCCCTGAACAGCTCCGAATTCGTCGAGTACGAACGAATCGCCCGTCTCAAGACCGCCTTCCTGAAGCTCGCTTTTCGCCGGTTCCTGCCCGAGTACCGGATAGAGTCGCACCGAGGGCGAGCGTTCCAGGAATTCATTGACGCCGAGGGCGAGTTGCTCGACCGCTACGCGACCTACTGCGCCCTCGACGAGTGGCTGCACCGCCGCAACCCGAACGTCTGGACATGGCCGCAGTGGCCTTCGGAGTACCGCGATCCGACTTTGGACGCGGTCCGGCAATTTGCCGCGAAACATTGGCGAGCGGTTCTCTTCTACAAGTACGTCCAGTGGCAGATTGACTCACAGCTTGCCCGAAGTCAGGCGGCGGCTCGCGAGAAAGGCCTCATGATTGGTCTTTTTCACGATCTGGCCCTCGCGACTGACCGCTACGGTTCCGACCTCTGGGCCCACCGCGGCTTCTTTGTTCCCGGCTGCCGCGTCGGCGCTCCGCCCGACAGCTTTTCGCCGCGCGGCCAGGACTGGTCATTCCCCCCGCCCAACAAGGAGCGCCACCGCGAGGACGGCTACCGGCTTTTCCGGGAATCGATTTGCAAGTCCTGTCGTCACGGCGGTGCGCTACGCATCGACCATGTCATGCGATTCTTCCGCCTCTTCTGGATCCCGCCCGGGAAAGAGGCCATCGAGGGCACCTATGTGCTGGATCATCACGAGGACCTGGTCCGGATCCTGGCCCTGGAGAGCGTCCGCAATCGGGTCGTTATTGTCGGTGAGGATCTCGGCACAGTGGATCCCGACACCCGCAAGTCGCTGGCGCAGTTCGGCATCCTCAGCTATCGCCTCTTCTATTTCGAGCGAAAAAATGACGGCACGCTACGGCCTCCGAGGGAGTATCCGGCGCAGGCGCTCGTCTCGTCGACGACTCACGACCTGCCGACTCTGGCGGGTTTCTGGCAGTCCCGGGACATTGAGTCGCGGCGGGATGCAGGGGTCTTCCCCGATCCCTCCGCTTACCACGCGGCTCTCCAGGCGCGGCGTCAGGACAAGCAGGCGATGCTCGACTCGCTCCATGGCCTCGGCCTGCTGCCGAGCTACGTGCCGCGCGATGCCGGCCAACTACCGGAGCTGACCGGCGAACTGCACAATGCCATCATCGGCTTCCTCGCCTCGACTCCCAGCATGTTGCTCGCACTCAACCAGGAGGACCTGACCAAGGAACCCGAGCAGCAGAACCTGCCCGGCACTACCGAGCAATACCCGAACTGGCGCCGCAAGATGCGTTACTCGATCGAGGAATTGGAAACGGCAGGGACAGTCGAAAACTTCGCCAGCATGTTCCGGCATTGGCTCGCGAAAACAGGGCGCGCCGCTCGGTAGAAAGTGAGCGAGCCGTTCTGGTGTTTCGGGACAGCGATCGGGCAGGCGCACGCGCCACGTTCCGGACCTTTCACGGCTCGCCGCCGAATCCCACGAACTGCACTTCCTCCTCCACCTCCAACCCGAAGCGATCCCAAACCCGGTATTTCAGCTCATTGATCACCGCGCGAAGGTCAGCGGCTGAACCATTGCCGTCGTTGTAGATGAGGTTTGCGTGGTAGTCGGCGACCTGTATGTCGCCGCGACGCATGCCTTTGGCGCCCACCTGCTCCAGAAACCACGCCGACGGCACCTTCCCTTCCCGGATCACTTGCTCGGGCACCTGGCGCGCTACCGGCTCCGGCAGCTCAGCCAGCAGGAGATTCTTGAAGATACTGCCCGCGCAGCGCATCGTCGGCGGATACTTCCGGTCCCGGATCTGGCGGATCTCCCCGGCTATGCGGCGCAGCTCGGCTGGGTCGGCTGGCCGGAGAGCCAGTCCAACTGACAGCACGATCCATTCCTTGCGGCTCTTGAAGATGCTCTCCCGGTAGCGGAACCGGCAGCCCGGGGCGTCCAATTCGCGCACGGCCTCACCGTCGAAAAATCGAACAAGCTCGACAAATTCCGAGATCGAATGGCCGTAGGCGCCGGCGTTCCCATAGACAGCCGCCCCCACCGATCCGGGAATTCCGGTCATCGTCTCCAATCCCGCCAGTCCGCTCTTGATCGCGAAGTCGACGAGATCTTGCAATTCCGCCCCGGCATCGGCGGTCACCAGCGTGTTATTCGCCTCAATCCGCTTCCCGGTATAGCGAAGCACCGTACCGCGGAACCCGTCATCAGCGACCACCAGATTGGTCCCGCTCCCGATCACCGCCAGGGGCGCCGGGCCCGACCGCAAGAATCGCAAAGCGGCCGCGAATGACTCCGCGTTCGCTGTCTCCACCAGCACGTCGGCCGGCCCCCCAATGCCAAACCGGGTATACCGGCTCAACGGGACATGGCAGGAAACAGTAAGGTCGGGGACGGCGCAAAGCCGCCGCAGGAGGTCTTCAGGAATCCGCATTCGCAACACAATTATCGCTACTCCCGACCCCACGCAGTACGGGTCGGATGTCCCTCGGGCGCGGGCGAGCGATTCTCGTACCACTTCAGATTGGCGGTTGCCGAACCAATGCAGGCAATATCCGGCCGGCCGTCGTCGTTCAAGTCGGCCACAGCGCACGAGGCACAGGCTATGCCGCCGTCGTCGAGCGTCATGCGCTCCCATTCGCCGGCCGCTTCCTCGCGGGCATGGTACAAGTACACGCTCCGTCCCTCACCGCGATAACCGGCGATGATCTCGTCGCGACCGTCGCCGGTCAGATCCGCCGCGACAATCGTATGGCCGTCCACGAGCGAGTCGTCGATCACGTTCCGCGTCCAGCCGGTGTCCCGCTTCGTATAGACCGCCACCTGGTTTCCGTGCCATGGCTCGATCGATGCGATAAAACGGGTCTGACGCAAGCCTCCCACGGCGAGGTCGCTCGCCCCGCTGCGCGGCCATTCCGACGGGTCGCCCCGGGCAATCTGGGAACGAGTCCACGTGCTATCGGCAAAGTCATAAAGGTGAATCCCGACGAAGCTCGCCGTCAGGATCTCATCGCGGCCGTCGCCGTCGAAGTCAGTGACGAAGATCCCGTGCATCACTCCTTCGTTCTCGTCGCCGATCAGCTCACGCTGCCACTCGCCCGGACGGTAGAGTACCAGCGGAACATGGTCACGGTAGTCGGGGGGCTGGGCTTCGGACCCCATCAGCGGAGCGTTCACGTACACGTGTTCGCCGGAGCCATCGACGGCAGCGCAACGGATCCGGTGCGAGGTCGGCAGGCGGTCAATTTCAGTCGTCCGCCACGGCGACCGGAGATCGCCGCCCGCCCGGAGCACCAGCACCTCTCCCGTACTCTTTGCCGCCTGGCTCGAGAATCCTTGCGCCAGAACGATCACCGGATGGCCGCGGCCATCGTCGCCGCACGCCGCGAGATTGATCATCCGGGACACGCCCGCAGCCAGGACATGGCGCTTCCAACCCGGGTTCTCGAACCATACCAACTCGTCCATACCGCTCGCCAGCGCGATCAGGTCGGCATCGCCGTCCCGGTCGAGATCCTCGGCAAGCACCTGGTAGCCGCCCGTCAGGCCGGTGGCGATGGAATGTTCTCGAAACTGCTCCGGTCCGCTCGCGCCGGCCGCCGCCGCGAGCAAGAAGGCCGCTAACACGCTCTTCACCGAGCCACCTTGCCAAGCCAGCGAATCCGGAAGTTGAAAGAGCGGTTGGCGCCGCCGTAGAAATGCAGGAAATTGCGGGAGCCCGTGTTGTTGTTCACCACGGTCGGGTTTCTATGGTCGGTGACGTTGTTAGCGCCGGCCCGAATCGCCCAGAGATAGTTGTTGAATTGGAAGCGCCGCTCCACGTGCAGATTAAGCTGGAACCAGTCTGGAAAGCGCCGGGAGTTGACCTCGCCGATGACGCGGTTGGTGTCATCCACAATCGAAAAAGGAAAGCCCGTGTGCCACTCTACGAGGTAGGCGAGAGACCACTTCTTCCATGTCTTCACCGGCATTGGGAGGTAGCCCCAGCTCACCAGGCGGTGCGGCGAGTCCCAGGGCATCGGACCGACGTTCTGATTCACAATAATCGGATCATCGATATACGCGTCCACCACTGAGTTCGAGTACGCGCGAGATCTTGTATAGCTCAGCAGCCACTGGTACTCTCGCTTGAAGGTTTGGCGCATGGTAAATCGCACATGGTCGTATTCGTCGCGCCGGTCATTAGTGAGGTTGTAGATGGCGT
>CAYLSS010000325.1:0-5768 GCA_964385765.1 uncultured Solibacteraceae bacterium | reverse complement strand
TTCTTCCTTCGCACAGTGAGAACTTTGGGATTGTAATTGCAGAGGCACTTGCCTCCGGAACACCTGTCATTACAACCAGATGCACCCCGTGGCAACAATTGCGCACCGACGGGTGCGGCTGGTGGATTGACTTCGGCGTGGAACCGTTGGCGAAAGCGATTGAAGAAGCTGTACACATGGACCAGGAAACGCTCGCCCAAATGGGGATTCGGGGCCGCGAACTTGTGAAACAACAGTATTCCTGGCGGAAACTAGCCCAAGAGATGGACTTGGTCTATAAATGGATTCTCCACAAGACGGAGGTACCACGCTGTGTTTCTGTCTAACTCCAACTCTGTTCAAACCGAGGTGACTTTACAGCCGAGCCAACAAGCACCTTATGTCAACCGACTCAGCATTTGGAATCGAATCGCACGCGGTGTCTGGAGTGTGGTGTACTTCCTTCTGTATCGACCGAGCCCGGCCTTATTTCACCCATGGCGAAGGTTCTTACTAAGGTGTTTCGGGGCGAAGATTGAAGAGGGAGCTCATCCGTACCCGAAATGCCGCATATGGGCTCCGTGGAATCTTGTCATGAAAGAACACAGCGGTTTGGCAGACCATGTTGAGTGTTACTCTGTGGCCTCGATTACGCTTGGGCGTTACTGTACGGTTTCTCAATTCGCTCATCTGTGCGCGGCCAGCCACAACTACAACGATCCGGAATTCCCATTAATTGCCAAGGCTATAACGATTGGGACAAAGGCGTGGGTGGCGGCTGGAGCGTTCGTTGGCCCTGGTGTCCGAGTTGGCGATGGTGCTGTTGTTGGTGCTCGTGCGGTGGTGTTCAAGGACGTGCCTCCGTGGACTGTCGTTGCCGGAAACCCAGCTGTGCCCATAAAGACACGACCACAAGAACACCCATGAGCACGCGTACCGGTGTCAGGAGTGGCACCATCGCCGCCATAATTCTGACGAAGAATGAAGAAGCTGACTTGCCCGACTGCTTGGCGAGCTTGGAGACACTTGATGCTGAGATTCACATTATCGATTCAGGCAGTAGCGATAGGACTCTGGCAATTGCCGAGAAACATGGAGCTCAGATCCTGAAGCATGAGTTCTTGAATTACTCAAGTCAGTTTAACTGGGCTCTTGACACAATTGTGACGAGTGCAGAATGGATCTTGCGCATTGATGCAGATGAGCGCATCAGTGATCAGCTCAGCAATGCCCTAATGACTGTCTTGCATACCGCAGATGCCGACGTAACGGGAGTGATGGTGGCGCGAAGGACTCAGTTCTTGGGAGTTGATATTCGATGGGGAGATTCGTATCCCGTTTGGCTTCTACGCATCTTCCGGAGGGGTTGCGGCCGCTGTGAAGATGCATGGATGGACGAGCACATAACCCTCGGGCATGGCAATACATGTACCGTCGCGGGAGACTTGGTTCACGTTATTCCGAAAACCATCGCAGCTTGGACGCGAAAGCATGTCTGGTATGCAGAAAGAGAGTGCAAAGACATCTTGCAGGTTACGCGTGAGGTGACACTAGCCGGTCAAGCTAGTTTTCGGCGCTCCATGAAGCGAAACGTATATCTCCGACTACCTCTTTTCTTGCGCCCGTGTCTGTACTGGCTCTATCGCTATTTCTTCAGGTTCGGTTTTCTCGACGGTGGCATCGGCTTCGTCTACCATTTCCTCCACGCATTCTGGTACCGGCTGCTAGTGGATGTGATGTTGCTTGAGACCAGGCGACGAGGGCAATCCGGATCATGAATCTAGTGCTGAGATTCATGATGTTAGGTTACACATATGTTTTTCTCCACACAAGGTGTACTGGAATATAAAGGATATCGGCCCCTAACGGTTGCCCGGCTGTATGCTCGAGATGCGTTCTGGGCGCTTTCAGCCGCTTCAGCTAAACGCGTCGAAGATGGGCGCCCTGTGGTACTCTGCAACTCCTATCCCAAGAGTGGAACACATCTTCTCTACCAATTCCTGACCGCCCTCCCGACATTGGAACCGTGGAACCATATACTTTCGGCACAAGATCTCTCGGGAATGATGAATTCCGCCAATCACGTCCGGTGGAAGTTGCGAACGGTAAGTGGAGGAAGGGTTGTACGGGCGCATCTTCCGTTTTCGCCGGAGGTCCTTAGCGTGATCGCTGACCCGCCAGTTCTTCGGCTCTTCATTTATAGAGACCCGCGCGATGTTGCCGTGTCTTTGATGAACTGGATCGAACGGGCCCCAAAACACCACCTGTATCCGCTTTTTCACGAGGTCTATCGTTCCCGGGAAGATCGACTCACTGCCGTGATTCAAGGCATCCCTCTCGGAACCCCTTTCGGATGCAACATATCACGCCCTCCGCTCTTTCAGGACATGGCCCGCTGGTGTGGATGGCTAAGTGATCCAGACACCCTCAGCGTTCGGTTTGAAGATATCGTAGGAACTCGGGGAGGAGGTTGTGACCGTACGGCCCGCAAAGTTGCGGAATGCATCGCCACCCATCTAGGGTTTTCAAGCGAGATGGCTGGTATAGAGAGGGCACTGAATACCCTGAAGGCGCCTGAGTCACAAACATTCCATCGAGGAAAGATTGGTGGATGGAAACAATATTTTAGCGACTGTCACAAGGATCTATTAAAGGCGTACGGACAAAAGATCCTGGAAGACTTTGGCTACGAAAACAATACCGTATGGTAGGTCCAGAAGGTCACGGCCTCCTTGCGGAGGAGTTCGTTTGTCAAGCACCGTATCTTGAGGGACAGCCATCGAGGGGAGTACGATTTTGGTGCGATTAATACTCAACGAGACACTCGGAATCAGCTCGGAGAGAAGGTTAACAGCCACAAAACTAGATCGGACGCCAAGGAATATAGATCTGAACGGTATTCAGCTTAGACAGGTGGGTACTGAAACAGTCGAAGTGTACATTCCTCTTACTCAGGCCGAACACTACTATTATCGGTTTGATACGGATGATGTCCTTACTATCAGCAATGATCTTCGACTTGTGCGATTAAGCACTGATACGTTTGATCCTAAGGGACTTTTTGCCCTCCTTCAGTTTGGAACGATACTCCCGCATTCGTCCCCGTGGCGGCAGATAAGAAGGATCCCCGCGGGAGTAACTGCTCGAATTTCTGCCGGGGAAACAGAGATGCTTGAGGCAGAAGACAGCCTATTGAAGAGTGAGGACGGAACTAGTTCGGATTCTTCGTCTGATGTGAACGGCCTGACTGAGACCATCGATCAGGTTCTGATACGTTTGTGCCCAGAGGAGAATCCTCTGGTGCTCTTCAGTGGCGGTGTAGACAGCGCGCTGATCGCGGCGAGATGCAGTGCACTGGGGTGGAAAGATACCACCCTGATCAACTACTCGTTTGGCCCTGAAGACACTGAAGCACAACTTGCTTCGCAGGTCGCAGATAGGCTTGGCCTGAAGCTCGAAACACTCGTTCAGCGCCCAGGAACTTGGGGAGAAACGCTGGATAGCGCCGCAGAACACTATCCATTTCCGTTCGGAGATCTGTCAACACCGCTGATGCTCGATTTGGTACAGCAGATGTGTGAAACCAGAAGCAGTCCAAGAGTGGTATTGGATGGCACTGGGGCTGATGGTGCTTTTGGCTTGTCTAAAGCGGAGGCGCGCTGGCGCCTTCTCGAAAGGGTGCCGAAGCTACTCAGAAGGGGCGGAGCATCTCTTTATCAAAACCGGCAACTGTGGCTCACAGGGGGTTTCGCCGAACGAACATGTAGACTCCTTCGACGCTCAAGCATGTTGCCCGTGACCCTGGCAGCAGTCGCCCAGAACCCGTTGCAAGAGATTCTATATTCTTTTACTTCACATACGGTTCACGAAGCGTTGAACGAAGTATCGACCTGGCTCGAGAGAGCCAGTGCTTCCGTGCCCATGCAATTCAGGATTCCTTTAGCGGATCTCACTGTCATATGTTCTGGAATCTTCGCTCAGAAGAACTACGCCGTGCTAAGCTCTGCGGGATTCCGCCCAGCGTACCCGTTCCTCAGGCAGGAGATCATGAAGCATGCTTGTTTCGAAGCATGCCGAAGAACTAACAAGAGTGGTGCGAAGCTGATTTTGAAGCAGGCCTTGGCGCGACAGATTCCAAAAGAGTTGGTATACCGCCCGAAAAGCGCTTTTGCCCCCCCACAAGCGCAGATACTTAGATCGAAGTTTTTTCGGGACGCATTCGACAAGGTGGTTGATTCAAAGTCACCGCTCGGTGAATGGCTGGATCGCCGTGCACTTCTCAAACTGCAATCCGCAATTGCTCGCGGGTCAAATCTGCCGCATCAGACGGCTTCATTTGCTTGGCTTATCACCTTCGTAAATGAATGGCTGGTGCAACTTAACGAGCAATGCGCTTCGCGGACGAAAGTACCTGTAGAGAGGACCGAAGCGGGACCGGCGTGATTACGAAACGGTAACATACCGCCCTTAGGGGGACGCTATCCCTCGCCGGACGATTGCGGTTTCTGAACAATTGGCCCCTCGGCAACAGAAGGATTCCATGCAAGAACTTAAGCCACCGGTGATTATTATTGGCAGCACGCGGTCAGGTACCACCATTCTCGCTCGTCTTCTCGCTGCAGCTCCTGGCATGTGTCTGCTCGATGAAGCCCCCTCGCTTTGGCGAACCGGGTATGCCTATCGTTCCCATGATGTCGCTCGGGCTGCTGATGCTAAGCAGTGGGTGAAGCGTCACATTCGCCAAGTGCTGTTCAAGCATCAGGTGTCCCACGGGAATATGAGAATCGTGGAGAAAACGCCTAGCAATTCACTTAGAGTAGGATTCGTTCGTGCCATCCTTCCAGATGCACCAATTATTCACATTGTGCGGGACGGTCGTGCAATGGTGCATTCTCAGATTGAACGATATCGGAGCTTCTATTCCGGTACCGTAGCGAACGGCGGCACTAGGCAGCATCTTGCTGAACGGTTGTCGCAGACGGTCTTGTGGGAGTGGCCTGCCTATTGTCCGCGGCTATTAGAAGGAGTAATGCGTTCATACGTTCTGGGCAAGCCGGTGCGATGGTTTGGAGTCCGCTATCCAGGCTGGAAAGTTGACCGAAGGCGGTTAGGCCAGGCTCAATTGGCTGCGAAGCAATGGGTGGTAGCAGTGGAAACGGCTTTGACTGATCTACAGGCCGAACCATTGGGCTCATGGTTGTCCCTTCAATATGAAGATCTCGTAGATAATCCCCGGTCGTGCATTCAACGCGTTTGTGAATATTGCGGCATCACGACCACTGAAGCGTTTCTTCAGTGGGTTGCAGACACGGTTCACCCGAGATCTAAAGATCGCTGGCGCGAAGAACTTGACAGAAGTGACCTACAGGCGGCACTTCCTATATTGCAGGGTTTGCTTCACCGACTAGGCTATGACCGCCAGCAGCCAGGAACCAGTTGAGTCCAAGCGGAATCTTCCTAGTGATTAAGGCGATATTGGGGCTGTCGGAAAGATTCCTCGATCTCGCAAGCACGTAACACTGGAGCAAGACCCTGACTGCATTCTGGGATGGGCGCACATCAGTTTGGGCGCCGGCGAACGCTGACACAATTGCTTGAAGAGGCTGACTTTGTGGTGGAACGGTTCGCCGGAGCTGGAAGGATTCCTTATCTCTGGAAAAGCATGGTAATCCGTGCCCGGAAACCGGAGAAGTGATGAACGGTGCTGTTCCTTAACCAAACCTTCTACCCTGACCTGCAGGCGACGGCGATCCACGAGACGGATCTGGCCGGTGAGCTGGCGGCGGATG
>CAYLSS010000324.1:0-5769 GCA_964385765.1 uncultured Solibacteraceae bacterium | reverse complement strand
GATGCGACGCGCAGAGTCGCTCACTGCGGTAATCATCATCGCTACGAGTGGAGTGTTGTTCAGAAAGGCGCTCAGCCCCACAGTCGGGAAAACTAGGCGGACCAGGCTGCTGCCAAGCGAGTCCGGCCGCCCCAGCACGTTCTGCGTGACCCAGTCAATGGCCCCCGTTTCCCGCAATCCACGGACGACGATGAACAGCACTGCCACCGTGAGCAGTCCGGTATTGCTGAAGCCGGAGAATGCTTCGGCTGGGGTCAGAATTCCGACGCGAATACCCTCGGGACTCGAGGCCGGCGCCACCAGTAATATCGTGAGACCGCTTATCAGGATCGCGTCCGGCGGGATTCTGGTGAATGCGAGCAGGCAAAGGACCAGCGCGGTGACCAGAAAGACAATGGCGGCTTCCATTGGCTAGCTGAGACCTCCCACGCCGTAGAACTCATTTCTCCGAAACTCGATGGACAATTCGATGATTCTACCATTCGGGTTCCATGCCGGCTTCCGAATGGGCGCCGAGAGGGCTGTGCGAAAGCGACGCTTCCCCGCTGAAAGGCGGGCTTCTCCTAGCTATCTAGTGCTTCTCGATGACCTTGAGTCCAGGGTGGCCTTCCCAGGAGATGATCCATGGGTCGCGGGTGCGCTCCTGAAATTCGCGGAGTTCGCGGGTCATGGCGGATAGCCGGTCGGCGAACTCCGGCTGGGCGGCGAGATTATTGATCTCGTCCGGATCTTGATCGAGGTCGTACAACTCGAACTCGGGCCGCTTCAGCAGCGCCGAAATCTCGCGCTTGCCCAGTTGCCGGGCGTCCCGGCGCATCAGAGCGCGCCACGTGGACGATTCCCGCAGATCTCTGGTCATCTGCAGTTGCTGATCGTGCACGATGTTCCAGATCAGCTTGTACCTCCGTTGGCGGAGAACCCGCATCGGCTGATACATAGTCACCTCATGAAAGGTGTGCGAGGCGTAAACCTGATCCCAGCCGCCGGGATTCTCGGTCTCCAGGACAGACCGGAATGAGCGTCCCTGGAAACCCAGGCTGGCATGGTCGAGGCCGGCGAAGTCAGCGATGGTAGGAGCCAGGTCGGCCCAGTTGATCATGGCGCCGCACGTAATCCCTTTGCGTTCCTGGAACGGGCTGCGAACAATGCACGGCAACCGCATCCCGGGCTCGTACAGTGTCGTGAGGGCGCCCGGGAAGGCGCTACCGTTGTCGGACTCGAGGAGCACGACCGTGTTGTCGTACTTGCCCGTCTCCCGAAGAATCGACACCAGCCGGCCAACCCCCTGATCCACGCGCGAGATGGATTGATAGTACTGTGCGATTTCCGCCCGGCATTCCGGCGTGTCTGTGAGAAATGACGGCACGACGACCTTCCGTGGATCGTAGGTCTCCGCGCGAACTCCCGGATAACCATCCGGCCGGTTGCCGAAAGGGTTCGGCTCCGGCCACGTCGTGAACGGCCGGCCGCGATGCGGATCGTAAGGGCAGAAGTACAAAAAGAAGGGCTTATCCGCGGCGTCGATGAAGCTTCGTGATCGCTCCGCCATCTCCACGGGGTTGCGGGAGTCAGCCTCCACCGTGGTGTCGAATCGGTAAACGGACTCCGGCTCTACGTGGAGCTTGCCCGCCAGACCGGTCCGGTATCCGCCTTCCGAGAGCATCACGGGGAGGCTCTTTACGTCCTCGAATGACGAGAAGTGGTGATACGCGTGGGCGAGTCCATACATGCCGTTCGCATGCGCGTAAAGACCCGTCAGGACGACCGACCGGCTCGGGCTGCAACTCGACGTCGTGCAGAAGGCGTGAGTCATCCGGACACCCTCACCGGCCAGCCGGTCTATGTTGGGGGTCCGAATCACCGGGTTCCCATAACATCCGAGGTCGCGGCCGAGATTGTCCGTCAGGATCAGAACGACGTTGGGCTGCGACGGGGATCTCCCGATACTTCTCGCCGGCGCCCCCACCGCCGCAAAGCCAGCCGCTGATCGCACCAGAAACAGCCGACGGTCAAGAGTATCGATTCGTTGGGTTTTTGCCATGCTTCCCCCGAAAAAGCTTATCACCACATTGACGCAAGCGGCTCCGCCACATCGTCGCCGTTCAAGAACTCATATGCTCGCGTTCGTCGAGCCGAAACCGTCCGCCGGCAATCTCTTTACAGGGCCTGGTTCTTCGCTCAGTGCTAGATCGCTGGACGACCGGCCGCCTGGGCCATGTCCTGAATCACAGACATGATAATCTCCTCCACGCCCGGCACGAAGAGGCCGAGGCTGGTATAGAGTCCGCGGGTCTCGTAGCCGCCTTCTTTCAGGAGTCGGGTCGTGACCAGGTAGCCGTAGACGTCATTACAGTAGCCGGCGACCCACAGGTTCAGCGGGCCGAGGATCTGTTCGGTGAGCAGGGCATAATCGACAACAGTTTCGCCGCTGAAGCCAACCAGGGTAAGGTCCGAGCCGAATTGCCAGAGTGCGAATGGAGCCGTGTAGGAGATTGAAAGCGGTTCGCCGCGGTCGAGCCGGGCGAGCGCGCCTGTGGTGAAGAATCGATAGCTTGAGGCGCCTTCGGCAAGCTGCTCGATCTGGCCTCTGGTGAGTTGGCGGAGAGGGAGACTCACCTGGCGCAACTCACTGCGGATCGGCCCGCGCACCGGTTTCAGCTTCTCGCCAAGAACGCGGACGACCTCTTTGCCGAGCGCTTCGCCGTGCCGGCGGGCGAGTTCCAACGTCCCTCGGGGGAACGGGTTCGCATCACCGCCGCAACCGGTAAGGAACATCGCCTGGATCCCGGGATATTGTTCTTCGAGGTGAAGCTGGGCGTGGCCGGCGTAGTCCCCGTCGATCACCTGATTGTTCCCGGTCAGCGTCGTGTTGTGGCAGGCGGCGCCGAAAAGAATCGCAAGGAGCCGGCCGTCGAGAGCCTCGACACGCATGACTGGGACCGAACGGTCAGCCGGGCCGCGCGGGTTCACGCCCAGGATCACGCCTTTCGGGGTGAACTCGCGCCGGTTCATCACGAAGTCCGCCGTGCCAACGCTCCAACTCAGGTGTCCTGGCTGCATGCTCTCGAGGGCCTCGCCGGCGATCCGCACAAGCGCATCTTCGAAGCCCGCCCGATATGCGTCGATCACGCGGACCTGTTCCGAAGTGGCGCTGTAGCTGGGTCGCGCCATGATTAGCGGACCCGCATGGGTGTGCGAAGCGTTTAGCAGAATATGGGAACGCTCGAGACCGTTGTTTTCCCGGATTCGCGCGCAGATGCGGTCAGCGATCTCCGCGGGAATTCCCAGCGTATCTGCTGTGATGAGCAGGGCCCGGTTACCGCCGGCGTCCCGGAGAGCGAGCGCTTTCGCGTGCAACCTGGTTGATATCCCTTTCGATGGCTCGGTGCGGGACGCATAGCCGGCCATGCGGATCGGCTGTTCGGGCGTGATGTCGGCCCGCGCAAGTCCCACCTGCCATGGCGCATCGGCAGCGAAGACGGGTCCCGCGACGAGCAGAACGACGATGGCCAGTGCGTACAGCGTGCGGAACGGGTTGTTCTCGGCGGTCGGTTGTTGCATCGGTGTCACCTCGTATAGAACGGGTGTATACTGGCGCTGGCCGGAAGTGCAAGTCTCTGGCCGTGCGAGGTGTGGGCACCCATGAAAAAATCAATCAACCTCTGGGCATTTCCCTATCCGCAGCGCTGGTCGTTGGCCGAATGCTTCAAAGTCGCGAAGGAGGCGGGCTTCGATGCAGTCGAGCTGAACTTCGACCTCGACGGCGAGTTCTCCGCCGAGGCGGGCGACGACCAGATTCGCGAGATCGGCGCTTTAGCGCGAAACAGCGGCATCGAGATCAGTGGCGTATGCTCGTTCCTGTTTTGGCCGTACTCGATGACGCACAACGATCCCGAAACAAGGCAGCGGGGTCGCGACCTCGCCGCTCGCATGATTGAGGCGGCGGAGTTGCTTGGCACCGAGAACCTGCTGATCGTTCCCGGGGCGGTTTGCGTGCCATGGCTCGACAACGTTGAGCCGGTTCCCAACGACGTCTGCGAGCGGCGAGCAAAAGAGGCGATCGAACAGCTCATCCCGAAGGCCGAGAAGGCGGGCGTGTACCTCAATATGGAGAACATCTTCGCCAATGGGTTCCTGTTCAGCCCGCAGGAGATGAACGCATTCGTCGACAGCTTTCACAGCGACCGCGTGATGGTCCATTTCGATACCGGCAACATCATGGAATACCAGTTCCCGGAGTTCTGGATTCCGATGCTGGGCCGGCGTATCAAGAACGTTCACCTCAAGGAGTTCGACCGGCGCGGCAGCGAGTTCTCCCTCAACGCATTCCGTCCACTGCTGGACGGCACCACCAACTGGCCGGCGGTAATGGAAGCATTCCGGAAGATCGGCTACGAGGGCTACCTCACGTTCGAGTACTTCCATCCGTTCTCGCACTATCCCGAAGCGCTGATTCACCACACTTCCGATGCGCTCGACCGGCTGCTGGGACGGAAGGGTCGTTATGGGGCATAGGGGAGCAGTTGCCTTTGCCGGGTTGATGCTCCTCGCCGTGCCGCTCGCCGCCAAGGTCCGCTTACAGGGCGAGGTGGTGGAAGCCGGCACCGGAGAAGGAGTAGCATGCAGGCTCTATGTCGAGGGCCCGCCCGGCGTCTTTCATCTGGTCGAGTCCGAGGGCGCCGCGCCCTATGAAAAGCGGCGCGAGGACAGCGTCGAGATCCACACCGCGATTGCGGCGCGGCCATTCGTCGTGGAGTTGGAGCCCGGCGAGTACACCGTTGTCGCCGAGCGCGGCAAAGAGTATCTCGCGGCGAGCCGGACGGTGGAACTCGAAGCCGAGCCCGTCTCGGTCCGCCTGGAGCTGCAGCGCTGGATCGATATGGCCTCGCGCGGCTGGTACTCCGGAGACACGCACGTTCACCGCGGCCTCGAGGAACTGCCGGTCCTGGTTCTCGCCGAGGATCTGAACCTGAGCTTCCCACTGCTCTATTGGGTGACACGAGCGTTCGAGCCCCCCAGACAGGGCGACCGGAGCACCGCGGCCGGCGTACCCGCCAAGGTGGTCGAGGTGGACAGGACCCATCTGATATGGCCGCTCAACACGGAATACGAGATCTTTACCGTGAACGGCGAGCCCCACACGCTCGGGGCATTCTTCGTGCTCGGACATGAATCGGTATTTGATACCGGCGTGCCACCGGTTGAGCCGGTCAGGCGCAAGGCGCGCCGGGAGGGAGCGCTCATTGAGCTGGACAAGCACGCCTGGCCGTGGTCGATGGCGCTCGTCCCGCTCCTGGACGTCGATCTCTACGAGCTCGCGAACAACCACACCTGGCGTACCGGATTCGCATTCTCGGGTTGGGGCGAACCGGCCGCGCCATACATGGAGATCGAGCGGGACGCTTCCGGTTGGACGGAGTGGGGTTGGATCGACTACGGATTCCAGAACTACTACGCCCTGCTCAACTGCGGCTTCCGGCTGCGGCCCACCGCCGGTACGGCCTCGGGCGTGCACCCGGTGCCGCTTGGCTTCGGGAGGGTGTATGCGGAGGTGGACGGCCGGCTGACGGTCGAGCGCTGGCTCGAGGCCCTGGACGCCGGCCGCAGCTTCGTCACCACCGGGCCCATGCTGTTTGTGAAGGTCGGCGGGCGGCGGCCGGGAGAACACCTCGAGTTGTCCCAGCCCGCCGCAGTCCCGATCGAAATCGATGCAATCAGCGAGCAGCCCCTCGACCGCATCGAGCTGGTGCAGAACGGTCAGGTAGTGCG
>CAYLSS010000323.1:0-5773 GCA_964385765.1 uncultured Solibacteraceae bacterium | reverse complement strand
CCCGATGTTGACAATGTGCGGCAGCAGTTGGCGACTGTCGAGCAGGCACTCCAGCCGGCGGAGGCAAAATAGCGGCCCTGGTCAGTTCCGGCACGGGATCTCGTCGAGGCGGATTCCATACTGCGCATGGATGTCGTCGAGGGTCAGCGTTCCAACCAGTTCATTCGGATTGGCCCGGCTCGAAACGGGCAGCACCGGATGGCCCGCGATCGATTTCAGCGCATTATCGAGGGCGATGTCCGGGTATAAGCAGGGGGCAGGCTCGCGCCGTACCACCTGTTCGAGCGGCAGATCACCGTTTCCGCCGGCAATTTTCTCATCCAACTCCGAAAGACAGACCCAGGACCAGGCGCCGTATCCCATCTTGACCAGGCGGAACTTGTCACTAGCGTCCCGCATCAGGCCGGCGGCGGTGGCGGCGTTCGTGCGCGGGCCGAACACGGCGCGCGGTTTCCGCATGGCGTCCTCGACGCGCAGCCGGCGCGTTTCCCGTTCGGCCTCTACCGAGGGCAGGTCGAGCCCCTCCTCCTTGGCGTGCATCTGGAAGAACGGCACTCGCTGCAGGCGCCGGGCGATGACATACGAGATCGTGTTGGCGATCATCACGGGCAGGATGATCATATAGCTGGCGCTGACCTCGAAGACCATGAAGACCGATGTCATCGGCGCCCGGAAGACGCCGGCGAAGAAGGTCCCCATCCCTACCAGGACATAGGTGTCGGCTTCACTCGTGGGGACCCACTGCAACTGCTGAGCCATCGCGCCCAATCCACCGCCGACCATCGCCCCAACAAACAGCGTCGGCGCGAACATACCTCCGGGAGTACCCGCGCTGAAGCACAGCAGGGTGACGATAATCTTCAATCCACCGAGAATCAGCAGCGTGGACCAAGCGAAACGGTTGTGCAGCGCCCCGTCGATTGCTTCGTAGCCGGCCCCCATGACCTCTGGGTACCAAATGCCGGCCACCCCTACCAGCGCGCCCGCCACACCCGGCAGGAGGTACTTGCTCCAGGCCGGCAGGCGGCGCTGCCGCTCCTTTAGCAGGGCGATGGTTTTCATGAAGGCCACCGCCAGAAGTCCGCCCGCGACGCCGATCAGTGCATGAACGATCAGTTCCATGGGGTCGCGCAACTGGACCTCGGGAACATCGAAGAGCGGATCATCGCCGAGAAACGTACGGCTGACAACCACCGCCGAGGTCGCCGAAAGCACAATCGAACCCAGAACCCCGGTGTGCCAGCCGATCACCACCTCCTCCATTACGAACAGGACCGCGGTGATGGGCGCATTGAATGCGGCCGCTATGCCGGCGGCGGCGCCCACCGGCGCCATCATACGCATGCTGTCGCGGGCGAGGCGGAAGCCGCGGCCGAGCAGCGAGGCGACCCCGGCCCCCATCGTGAGCGCCGGATCCTCGGGCCCGAGTGAGTTTCCGCTGCCGATCGAGATCGAGCAGGAGAGAAACTTGCCCGTGACCGTGCTGAAGGGAACATAGCCGTCATAAATGTAGACAGCCGCTTTGGACTGGTTGACTCCGCTGCCGCGCGCCTTCCTGAAGACAAACCACACCAGTGCCGCGGCGACCGTAGCTCCCAGAGCCGGCGATAGAACTGTAGCCAGGATGCTCGTCTTGGCCAGCGTCCCCGCCGCATACCAACTAATGAAGTCAATGGTGATGTGGAAGCAGACAACCAGAAGCCCGGCGAAAATGCCGATCAAGACCGACAGCAGCAGAAAACGCTGGGCTTCGGTCATGCCGAGTTGTGGCAAGACGACTCTGGGAGCGGGCGGCCAGATCTTTGGAATCATGTTGCGTTAGTTTGACAACTGCTCCAACACCAGTTCGAGGGCGCGATCCGGCACCGTCGGCGACGCGCAGTTGTTCTCCTGATAAGTGCGAAGTGACTCGGCTAGTGCAATATTCTCATCGACGGCGTTATCGCTTCTCTGGCTTGCCCGTCCGGCAACCACTTGTTCGGCTCGCTCGATCATATCCTGAACGTTCTCTGGCAGGGTATCCGGGTCCTCCGGCGAGCAATAAGCGAGTGCGTCAAGGGACCGCTCGACCAGAACTCTGCTGCGCCCCAGCCGGGTGGCCGATCCGAGACCGCGAAGCATCGGATTGAGGCGAATGATCTCGGTTGCCAGGTCGTATTGGGTCTTGCTTTGCAGATCATCCGGGTTGAGGCGCAGTGCCTGCCTGTAAGCGGTCCGGGCGGAGAAATAGTGAGCCATCTCAAACTCGGCGTCTCCAAGACCGGCAAATGCTTCCGCATCGCGCGGATCCTGCTCGGTGACCTCGGTGAATATTTTTGCGGCGGTGTCGTAGGACCCCGCCGATAAGAACAGGCGCCCGACCCGTTTTTTCATCTCTGTGTCGCCGTCAGGAATATCGTCCAGGAGCCGAAGGAGTTCGGCTTCCATTTCCCGGAAAGCGCCCTTTCCTTCGAGGAACGAGATCAATTCGAATCGGACCTCGATGCGCCTGGCGGTCGGGTCTTCATTCCATCGCCCGTAAATGGCTCGCTGGTAGTGCTGCATGGCCCGTTCTCCGTCGCCTCCTTCGAGATAGATGTGGGCGAGGGTCAGATTGGCCAGGCCGTGAGCCGGATCGTCGGCGATCAACTGCTGCAGGTAAGTTTCGGCCTCGGCGTTGCGGTCGGCGGCGAACAATGCCAGCGCCAGCGCCTCCCGATAGGCCGCCTCTCCGCGCTGGAGCGTTGCGGCCGCGGTGAACATCTCGATCGCCTCGTCATAGTGGCCCTGCTCCATCAGCCGTTGTCCCATCTGGTGGTGTTGAGCGGCGCGGCGGCGCTTTTCCTGACGGTAAGCGCGTGTCAGGAAACCTGTTGCAACGAACAGCAGAACCATTACGGTGAACACGGCCACCAGCAAGCGCGGTGTTGTCCGGGCGAGAAACGGTCCAATATCGGCAGGCCTCATCTAACCTTTCAGGATACATGGTGGCGTCATGACCGCCTCTGCCATGACGCCGATCCGGATGCTCTACCGGCCTACTGGCGGAGGTCCGGCGAGCCCCAGGTGTAGGTCGCCGTAACGGCATAGTTCCACACGGTCGAAACCAATACTCCAGCCAGGGCCGACAGGTTCGGCTGGTAGTGCTGCGATACGAGCAGCGACGCCACGTGGACGTTGGTGATGGCGCCTACGCTGCAGGCGAGCATAAAGGTGACCAGCCCCCACAGCCATCGCCATCCGCGGAGGCGAATGTCGCGGTAAGTCAGCATGTTGTTGATGGCGAAGTTGCTGACCATGGCCGTCAGAGTGGCGACCACCTGGCTCGAAACGAAGTCGATGCCGCCCAGCCGCTGCATCGCCACGAAGACCGCCATATGGACGCCGACGCCCATGGCGCCCACAATGACGAAGGTCACCAGCCGCACCGGCAGAATCCGCCCGAAGGCCTTGTCGAGCAGCAGCATCAGGTAGCTCCAGACCGCCTGGCTGTCGAGCTTGCTCTCGCCGGCCAAACGCTGGCGGAAGGTGTAGGGCAACTCCTTGTATCGAAGCGGCCAGGGCGAGGACGCAAACAGGTCCAGCAGTATCTTGAAGCCAAGACCGGAGAGCTGATGTGCAGCCGCCGCCACCACCTCCCGCCGAACCATGAAGTAGCCGCTCATCCGGTCACTCAGGTCGGCTTTCAAAATGAACTGGGCGAGTTTATTGGCGAACCGGCTGATGAAGGCGCGCGAGCGTTTCCAGTCGCCGATCCCGCCGCCGCTGATGTACCGGCTGCCAATCACGATATCTGTCTCGCCGCTGCGCAGTTCCTCCAGCATCCTCGGCAGCAGCGCGGGATCATGTTGCAAGTCGGCGTCCATGACCGCCAGGTAAGGGGCGGAACTGGCCAGCATTCCTTCTATGCAGGCGGACGACAGGCCCCGGCGGCCAATCCGCTGGATGCAGCGGATGCGGGCATCGCGGCGGCCGGCTTCGCGGACCGCATCGGCAGTCCCGTCGGGTGAATCGTCATCGACGAAAATCGCCTCCCAACGGATGTCCGCTAAATGACGATCAAGTTCGGCGGCGACGCGCTCGATGTTATCGCGTTCGTTGTAGGCGGGAACGACTACCGTAAGTTCCACCGGCGGGGGCGGCGCGGCCCCCGGATCAGTTCCCTTCATCTCGCATATTCCGCCAACTGTATCACGGGCGCAGTGGCCTGGCGCCAGCATGCCCGAGGCCTGAGGCTTCGGCCGAAACCGGCAGCCAGATTTCACACGCCACATCTGCCCTCTCGTACTACTATTTGAGAGGAGATGAACTCAATGCGCCGGCCCTTGCCGCTGATCTTCGGAGTTGCCGCGATCCTCTGGGGCTGCGTGCTTTGCGGGGTGGCACAGGCCCAGAAACTCGTCGCCGACCCCGGATCGCTGAACTTCGCATACTCGGCGCCGCTGCCGCCGCCGTCGGCCCAGCGACTCGATATATCTCTCGACGCCGGCGGCGTGGCCGCCTACACAGCCTCGGTCTCCGTGCTGGCGGGCGACTGGCTTCGCGTAACACCCGCCGCGGGGATGACGCCAGACCGGCTCAGCGTTACGGCGGATCCCACCGGTTTGGGGCCGGGAGCGCATTCCGGCAGCATTACCATCACCACCGCCGCCGACACACTCGTGGTTTCCGTGGTCCTGCTTGTTCGCGATCCCGCGAGCCAGTTGGTGGCGAATCCCAACATGCTGTTCTTTGATGCGCCGTCGCCCGGGCCCGTCCCGCCGGCGCAACTCGTGCGGGTGGGTGACGCTCTTGCGCGCCAAAAACCCTTCAGCGTGGTACCGTCAGGGGAGTCATGGCTCGTGGTCAATGTCACTCGTGCGTTCACTCCCGCCACCATCGAAGTGCGCGTTGAGCAGGGCGGGCTGGCCGCTGGTACGCACAATGCGGCCATCCACCTGTTCGACGAATTCGGGCAGCTCGGGCAGAGTGTGCTGGTTACGGTCATCGTTGGCGGAGTGAGCCCGATTGAAGTCGACCCGTTATCGCTCACTTTCCAGGCCCCTTCGGAGATCGACGCGCCTCAGTCGAGAAACCTCGTGGTCAACTCGATCAGCGGGGAGACATTGCTCATCGAAGCGAGAACCACAACGGCCAGCGGCGGCAACTGGCTGACGGTGTCGCCGGGAGCAGCCACTACGAATACCGTGGTCGCGGTAACCGCGAACGCCCGCGGGCTTCCCATCGGCGCCTATAGCGGATCCGTGATCATCACCGTTCTCAACCGTTCGGTGACTATTCCGGTGACACTTACCGTGACCAGTGGGCCGGGTCTGGTGGCGTCGAGGAGTAGGCTGGAGTTTCAGGCGGGCAGCGGCCAGGCGCCGGCGCCGCAAACGCTGATTGTCGAGAGCTTCAGCGGGGCCCCGGTCAGCTTCGAGGCGACCACCACAGGTGGTTGGCTCTCCGTCGAGCCGGCCTCCGGAACCACGCTGCAAGCACTGACCGTGCGCGCCAGTCCAGCCGGCCTCGCGCCGGGTGTACACTCCGGTCTGATCACGCTGGCGGCCGCAGGTTCCACTGCGGTGCTCACGGTGCAGGCCGTCTTCACCATCACGGACGTCACCACCCTCGAAGCGGCGCCTTCGTTTCTCAGCTTTACCGCCGAGACCGGCGGCCCGGCTCAAGCAAGGACCGTGACAGTCAATAGTAGTGGGCCGGCGCTTTCCTTCACCGCCATCGCGACGCCGGATTGGCTCGACGTGACACCGGCCGCCGGAACCACCGCGGCGAGTCTGCAGGTAACCGCGAATCC
>CAYLSS010000322.1:0-5782 GCA_964385765.1 uncultured Solibacteraceae bacterium | reverse complement strand
GTGACGGTGATGCGGGCCCCCTTTCGGAAAGGCATCGGGAAATAGCAGTTGAGCGCCCTCTGTGATCCCACCGACAGCGGGCCTGAGCCCCACAGGAAGTACTTGCCCAGTCCCAGCCCGAAGAAGTCGCCAATAGGCGCCTCAACGGCCGGCAATTCGCTGCCGTCCCAGTACATGCGGAGCACGATCTTCTTCAGATGGTAGTGCTCGGGGGTCGAGATCGTGATCCAGATGTGCTTGATGATGCCCGGACCATTGAGCTCCGCCAGCGTCCGGGTTTCCCCGCTCTGGATCGGATTCCCCCAATTCCCGTCGTCATTGGCGCCGGAACGGTCATAGGAAGAGGCGCGCTCGGCCGTGTACGTCTTCAGGCGGTGAAGCTCGGACAGGTCCTCGGCCATTGCCGCCGGCCCGAACACAAACATTGCCAAAACAGGAATCAACGCTGCGGTTCGCAATTGAGATCTCCGTCATCAAAGGGTGCCAAAATGGTATCTACTGACTTGAGGAGGAGTCAAGCGAATGTCACTCACCGAATCAACCATGTTGGAACTCGGCTATCCGGCGCCGCCTTTCTCGTTGCCGGACACCGTCAGCGGGCGCACCGTGGAACTGGCGGATTTCAGTGACAAGAAGGCCTTGCTGGTGATGTTCATCTGCGCGCACTGCCCATACGTGATCCACGTAAGAGAGGAGTTAGCGCGGATTGGGAAGGATTATTCGGGGAAATCACTTGGCATCGTCGCCATTTCTTCCAACTACGTTGGAACACACCCGCAGGACTCTCCCGAAAATCTCAAGCAGATGGCCATCGATCTCAAATTTACATTCCCATTCTGCTACGACGAGTCTCAGGAGATAGCCAAAGACTACTCGGCGGCCTGTACACCAGACTTCTTTCTGTTCGATGCGAGCCGGAAACTGGTCTATCGCGGCCAACTCGATGACAGCCGCCCCGGAAACGGGGTTCCGGTCACTGGAAAGGACCTTTGGGCGGCCATTGACGCTGTCCTGGAGGATGAGCCGGTGGATCCGCACCAGAAGCCCAGCGCCGGCTGCAACATCAAGTGGAAACCCGGCAACGAACCGCGATACTTCGGCTAGACAGAGCCTCGTTTCTCAACCTGGCCAAATGCCGCAGGCGGCTAAGGTGAATCGCGCAATATCCCCCATGTCGATCGGGTTCGGAGTACCAGCTCGCAGCAGCCGGTCGCGGGGGCCTTCGGTTCATTAAAAAAATCGTACGGCGCCCCCACTCGTACCGCCCGATAATCTGCCATATGTTGTAAAGTTTTATCTGAATAAGTTCGAATAACGAAATATGGGGGGCGATGTTCACCGCTTTGGACAGCGCATGGTCCAAAGCAGCCGGATTGGCACTTCACTTGCTAATGTTCGCAGCGGGTCTTTGGCTCGGACATGTGTGGTGCGACTGCTGGCGCTCAAACCGCCAAGCGGGGAAGCCACGGGCGGGAAACGTCTCCCGATTGGCTACGGCGGCATGCGAAGGAGCTTATGGACAGGGTGGAAGAATTGGTTGCACCAAGCCGGACGGCATCGAATTGCCGTTCGAGATTGAAGTCTCAGGCTGTGAATCGGAATCGTTTGGCCGACCGTTCGACGCCAGATCCCGCGGCTAACGCATTTGTCACAGATTCGGATATACTGGTCCTTACATTTGGTTCTCTGGGTGCGAAGCTCGGGGGGCGGGCGAACCGGGTCACCAATTTCGCCCACCAAACCACGTTGTTCTCCTATCCAAACCTTCCGCCCTGCAATACGACGGAGCTGAATGACACACGTGATGGGCAACCAACACGAAGCACTCGGAAAACAGTGAGTTGATACCGAACGCTTCCCCCCCCCGGGGTTCAGCGTTCGAATTTCTCGGTTTGAAAAGGTTGAGGAGATATGAGCACGACAAGACTCATCGCCGCTCTGCTCGCGCTGGCTTTGTGGAATCTGCCGGCACTGGCGCAGGGCAATTCATCGCTTCAGGGAACCGTGACGGATCCGACCGGCGCGGTCGTGCCTGCGGCAACCGTGGAAATCACGAATATCGCCACCCAGGCGACCATGTCGACCGAATCCAACGAGGTTGGCGTCTATCGCTTCCCCCAGGTGCCTCCGGGAGAGTACAACCTGCGCGCATCGGCTGAGGGTCTGGTGGCGGTCGGCATTCCAAACATCGGACTGCGCGTCAACCAGCCGACAACGATCAACGTCCAGTTCCAGGAAATTGGCGCGGTAACGGAGATCGTCTCGGTGGAGGCGGAGACCACTCAAATCAATACCGTGGATGCTTCCCTTGGAAACGCGGTTGGGACCCGGCCTATTTTGCAGTTGCCCTTCGAGGCGCGGAACGTTGTCAATCTGTTGTCGCTGCAGCCCGGTGTCGCTTATTCCCGCGATACCCCCGTAGCCAACCCTGACGACACTCGCCATGGATCCGTCAACGGCGGCCGAAGCGATCAGGCCAATGTCACGCTGGACGGGGTCGACGTAAATGACCAGCAGAATGGCCAGGCCTTCACCAGCGTCCTGCGCATGACGCTCGACTCTGTACAGGAGTTCCGCACCACGACGCTGAACGCCGGCGCTGATCAGGGGCGTTCCTCCGGCGCCCAGGTGGCACTGGTCACCAAGAGTGGGACCAACGATTTCCACGGCTCGGCCTACGAGTACCACCGGAACACGAAGACGGCCGCCAATGATTTCTTCAATAACTCGACTGGCATCGAGCGGCAAAAGCTGATCCGCAATGTCTTTGGCGGCTCTCTGGGCGGCCCCATCAAGAAGAACCGGCTCTTCTTCTTTTTCAACTACGAAGGCCGCACAGACCGCAGCGAAGACAGTGTCGTCCGGACTGTTCCCTCCGAAACGGAGCGGCAGGGTATCTTCCGATACATTAAAGATGACGGCAGCATCGGTGTCATCGATTCAGACACGATTCGCAATGTCTACGATCCCCTTGGCATCGGTCCGAGCCAGGCGGCGCTCGATCACTTCAACCAGTACCCCATGCCCAACGATGACACTGTCGGTGATGGGCTGAACCGCCGCGGCCATCGCTTCAAGGCCCCGATCAAAACCGATTTGAATACCTACATCACGCGCTGGGACTACTATGTCGATTCGGCGGCCAAGCACCAGTTGTTCTTCCGCGGCAACTACCAGGACGACTCGGATACCGACCTTCCGCAGTTCCCCGGAGAACCCCCGCGTTATACCACCCTCATTAACAGCAAGGGCTTCGCGGTCGGTTACAACACCACCCTCTCGCCGACTGTATTCAATTCCTTGCGCTACGGCCTGACCCGCCAGGCAGTGAACCGTGCCGGCGCGAGCAGCATCAGCCAGACTGGATTCCGGCGCCTGGACGATCTGAAAGCGACGACGCGCAGCCTCATCCGCATCCTGCCAGTTCACACTTTCCGCGAGGACCTGAGCTGGGTGAAAGGCAACCACCAATTCAAATTCGGCGCTGTCGTTCGCCTGGTTGGCAACCAGCGCACCAATTTCGCCACGGCCTTTCATTCGGCAACTACCAACTCGTCCTGGCTGACCGGTACGAACGCGATCGTCCCCGAAGACACGGCCAGCTTTTTTAACCGCAACGCAAAGGACGCGATGGCGGACATCCTCGGCTTGATTGGCCAGGTCAACAGCCGGTACAACTATCTGCTCGACGGTTCGGTGCAGGCGGAAGGGGTTCCGGTTATCCGCGATTTCCAGCAGAAGAACTATGAGTTCTATGCCATGGATACCTGGCGCGTGACACGCGGTTTCACCGTCACTGCCGGCTTGCGCTGGCGTCTCCATCCACCGGTTCGCGAATCGAACGGGTTCCAGACCTCTTCGACGCCGGTCTTAAGTGACTGGTTCAACCAACGTGGGGCACTGGCGGCGCAGGGCCGCTCTCAGATGGAAGCCGGTAAGGTTTCCTACGTTCTCAAGTCCGACCCGCAGGGCCAGGATATCTACCCCTACCACAAGAAGAACTTCTCGCCTCGCGTGGCTCTGGCCTACTCGCCGCAAAACGCTGACGGCGTCCTCGGCAAGCTCTTCGGGGGTCCCGGGCAGACCTCCATTCGCGCCGGCTTTGGCATGTTCTACGACAACTTCGGCCAGAGCCTCATGCGCACCTACGATAACTCCGCACTCGGGCTATCGACGGAATTGGTGAACCCGTCCGGCACTCTTTCACCGTCAACCGCTCCCCGGTTTGAGTCCTACACCACCATCCCCAGTGCGTTGCTGGAACCCGCGCCTCCCGGCGGTTTCCCACAGGAAGCTCCCGAGGCCTTCGCCATCACGAACTCCATCGATGGCAACCTCCAGTCGCCCTATTCGATGGCGCTGAACTTTTCGGTTGGCCGCGAACTGCCCAGGAACCTCTTCCTCGAAGCCTCCTACGTCGGGCGTCTCTCCCGAAAGACTTTGGTCACCCGCGACCTCGCCATGCCGACCAACCTTGTCGATCCAGCCTCCGGTCAAGACTACTGGAGCGCCGTGAACAATTTGTTCGATCAGCGTGACGCGGGTATCGATCCGATGAACGCTACGCCGATCCCATGGTTCGAGAACATGATGCCGGACGCCGCCGGTTACTTCGTCGACGGTACGCCGAGTCAGAACATGCTCTACTATGCGCGCGAAGTCTTCGAGCCATGGGGCATCGGATTCGGGCCGTACGATTACATCAGCATGCTCGCCGATATGGATCTCGGATGGGTGCTACCCGCTAACAAGGCCGGCCGCTTCTCGATGTTCAGCCCGCAGTACTCGGCGCTGGCCTCCTGGAGCTCGATCGGTTCTGGCAATTATCATGCCGGCCAGTTGACTCTTCGCAAACGCTTCAGTGACGGCGTGCAGTTCGACCTCAACTACACCTTTTCCAAGTCGCTCGATCTCGGGTCGGCCGCCGAGCGGGCCTACGAGTTCACTGACTTCCTGGTGAACTCCTGGAACCCCGCCCAAAACAAGGCCTATTCCGACTTTGACCTGCGCCACCAGGTGAATGCCAACTGGGTCGTCGAACTTCCATTTGGCCGGACCAAAAAGTGGGGCTCTAACTGGAACAGCGTCGTCAACGGCATCCTCGGCGACTGGCAGCTATCCGGTCTCTGGCGGATGACCAGCGGCTTGCCGCGTTCCATCGGCAACGGCGGCATCTGGCCCACCAACTGGAACGACCCCGGCTACGCCACTCAGATCGGCCCGAACCCGAAGCAGGGCGTCTTCAAGAACGCCGTGGCCCCGGATGGAACATCCGGTCCGAATGTCTTCGCCGACCCGATCAACGCCGTCAGCGCCTGGACTTTCAGCCGCGCCGGTGAAACAGGCCAGCGCAACGGCGTCCGCGGTGATGGCTACTTCACCATCGACTTTGGCCTCGCCAAGCGATTCATCATGCCGCTCGAAGGCCACAGCATTCAGTTCCGTTGGGAAGTCTTCAACGCCACCAATACACCGAGTTTCGACATCGGGGCCGAGTGGTTCTCCCTCGGACAGGGAGCCAGCTTCGGCAAGTACTCCTACCTGCTGACCGAACCCCGCGTCATGCAGTTCGCTTTGCGCTACGAGTTCTAGTCAACCAGCGCATACTGAAGACCAATAGGGCCGCACGCACGATGGGTGGCCCTTTCTTTCGTGTGCCGAGCATGTTCGACAGCTCGGGGGTGAAAGTCCCTTTGACAGTCGCTTGCAACCTGGCTCGCACCCCACCATGGAGCCAGACGCCAGCTAGCTACTTCCCGGCGCAAAATTTCCCAGTGAAGTC
>CAYLSS010000321.1:4457-5792 GCA_964385765.1 uncultured Solibacteraceae bacterium | reverse complement strand
CGACGGTTCTCAAACGACTTACGCTCCCCACCCATTCTCCATTCCGGAAAACCGCTAACTCGCAACCAAGCCCGATCCTCTCCTGAATTTTCTCCGTCTTGAGGTTCGGAAATCCGCGTTTTTGAGGAGCCAATTCTCTAAACCGTCATTTCCAGTCTCACCTGAGGACCCCGATCTCTGACCCGCGCAGTGAGCACGTGCCTCTCAGCGGTAGCAGACAACCCCACACGCGGACTCCAACTGGGCGTCCTTTCCGCCGAGAAGCGCCTCGTAGGACAGCTCGACGTGGAGGTCAGGGTCACGCCCTACCATGTGGTGTAAGACGCCTTCGCGGCGGATCGATATGTCCTTGATCCCAGCGTGTATTCTCAGATTGTCACAACTCTATCTGAGTCGCGCACGATCTCGTAATGGTCCTTGAGGGTTGACAGCGGGCAGATCTCCGAGTTTCATAGCGTATTATCCCCAAAATGAATGCCTCTCCTATCGCGTCCATATGGAAAGTGGGAACCTTGGTGGCTACCTTGGCTCGCCGATCGAGACCGGAAGGCCTCGCGCTTGCCAATCAGGCACACCGTCCTCCAGCCGAAACGCCGTGAAACCGCGCCTCCGGAGCATCTCCACTGCTTCCACCGCGAGGACGCAGTAGGGGCCGCGGCAATAGGCAACGATCTCCCGGTCGTGCGGCAACTCTGACAGGCGGCGCTCCAGTTCCTTCAGCGGCATCGATAGAGCTCTCGGCAGGTGACCGGCTTCAAACTCTTCGGGTGGCCGCACGTCGAGCACGGTCACTTCACCGTCCCGCACTTTGGCCACCAGTTCTTCGCGGCTGACAGCGTCCATCCCCGGCCGGCCTTCGAGGAACCGACTGGTGATGTCGCGAACCTCGACCAGCCGCGTCTCAGCCAACAGTCTCAGAGACCGGAAGAACTCGCACACGTGCTTGTCGGCCAGCCGGTAGGTCACATATAGGCCGGCCTTCTCTGACTCCACCAGGCGTGCCTCACGCAGGGCCTTCAGGTGCTGGGACGTGTTGGCCAGGCCCAGGCCCGCCTCCTTGGCAAGGGCTTCAACGGTACGCGGGCCCTGGCAGAGCAGGTCGAGCAGTTCCAACCGGCTGGGATTCGAGATCGCCTTGCCGATGCGGGCGAACTGCTCGTAGATGGCGGTCTTGTAGCGACGGTTGGGGCTTGCCATAGTTCTTTCAGTATTCTAATATATACTCAAGTAGTATCGCGGTTGTCAATGGCCTTTGTATGGTGACATCTGCGGTGGGATGCAAGTCAATGACGCGACGCATCAATTTCGACGTCAACGCAAGCACGCCGATTGCAC
>CAYLSS010000321.1:0-4447 GCA_964385765.1 uncultured Solibacteraceae bacterium | reverse complement strand
AGAAGAGCGCTCAGGAAACGGATTGTCATCGTCGGTGGATCCTTCGGCGGAATCAATGCGGCGTACGCCCTGAGAAGGAAGCTCGGCGAGCGAGTCGACATCACGGTCGTCTCGCGAGATCGCGAGTTCGCTTTCTTACCGTCGCTTCCTTCGGTTATCCTGGGCTGGCGTGACCCGAAACAGCTTCTCGTTCCGCTGGAGAAGCCACTGGCCCGCCGTGGAGTTCGGTTCATCCACGGAGAGGTGCGGGAGTTGGATCCCGATAAGGGAGAGGTTCGCACCGGATCGAGTGCAATTCCCTACGACTACCTGGTTGTCGCCTCCGGAGCGGAGCTCGACTACCAAGCGGTTCCAGGACTGGGACCGGCACCCGGCTACACGCAGTCTACGTTCACGGTCGGCGAGGCCATCGCGGCGAGGGACGCGCTCGCCCGTATCTTGGCCGCGGAGGGCGGCCGCCTGATCGTTGCAGCGGCGCCTGGAGCGAGCTGCATCGGACCCGCGTACGAGATCGCGATGATGATCGACGCCGAGCTCAGGGCACGGCGAAAGCGGCACAAGTTTTCCGCGCTCTTCCTCACGCCGGAACCATTCCTCGGCCATTTCGGTGTGGACGGGATTGGCATGTCGAAGCGGATGATTGAAGATGAATTTGCCGACCGGCACATCGCATCCGTCGTCAACGTTCGCATATCTGAGATTCGTCCAGACGGCGTGGCCTTGGCTGACGGTTCGGAACATCCGTTCGACTTCGCGCTCGTCATCCCTTCGTTTCTCGGAAGCGAATATGTGCGCAACGTTGACGGACTGGCAAATCCGAAGGGGTTTGTCGCGGTTACGCGGGAGCTGAGGAGTCTGAAGTACCCGAACATCTATGCCGCTGGGGTTGCGGTCGCGATTCCGCCGCCGTCGGCCACGCCGGTTCCCGTGGCCGTCCCCAAGACCGGGCACATGACGGAGCTGATGGCGCAAGCGGCGGCTCACAACATCGCCTCGGACCTCGCCGGGGGAGCGCCAGTCGACGGGCTGTCCCTGCCGTCGACCTGCATCGCGGACGCGGGTGATACGGGATTTTATCTTTCAGCCGATCCGTTCCTGCCTCCACGGAACAGAGTGATTCATCGTCGAGGTAAGTGGGCCAGGTATCTGAAGCTCGCATTCGAGCACTACTACATTTCCAGGATTCGCCACGACTGGCCTTCTCTTCATTTTGGCTGGTAGGGGCACAAGAGAGCACGGAAATCATATGAACTACCTTCTGATCCTCAATGACGCACCATACGGCACAGAGCGCAGCTACAACGGCCTTCGCCTGGCAGGCGCTCTGGCCAAGCAACCAGGAAACGCTGTCTCCGTTTTCCTGATGGGAGACGCCGTGGCTTGCGCCGTCGCGGGTCAACGGACCCCGAACGGCTACTACAATATCGAGCGAATGCTCAAGGGACTGGCCAACAAGCGTGCGCGAGTCGGACTGTGCGGATCGTGCATGGACGCGCGCGGAGTCCAGGCTGATTCAATCGTGGAGGGAGCGCAGCGTAGCACGCTCGACGAGCTGACGGCATGGACGCAAGAATCGGACAAAGTACTTGTCTTCTAAGTGGAAGTAGCCAATGAAGCAGCGCATCTATCTCGATTTCAACGCGAGCACGCCGATTGCGCCCGAAGTCAGGGAGCAGATGCTATCCGTTCTCACGGAGCCGTTCGGCAATCCCTCCAGTGGCCACTGGGCCGGCGCGCCGGCTCAAGACATGGTCGGGCGGGCGAGGGCACAGGTTGCCGCGCTGCTCGAATGTGACCCTGCTGAGATCGTATTCACCAGTGGCGGCAGCGAAGCGAACAACCATGCCCTGAAGGGCATCTTCTACGCCAAGTCAACGGCTCACCCACACATCATCACAACCCAGATGGAGCACCCGGCGATCCTCAGCCCATGCCGCTTCCTGGAGCGTCTGGGCGCCAGTGTCACCTACCTGCCTGTTGACGGCTCTGGTTGCGTCGATCCCGACGATGTACGGCGGGCGATCACCACCAAGACCATCCTGATTTCGGTCATGCATGCCAACAACGAGGTGGGCACGATCCAGCCGCTGGCCGACATCTCCCGAATTGCGCGCGAGCGCGGCGTGTTGTTTCATACCGACGCCGCCCAGTCGGTGGGTAAGATCCCGGCACGCGTTACTGAGCTGCGTGTGGATCTGCTTTCCGTTGCTGGTCACAAGCTGTATGCGCCGAAGGGAGTCGGGGCGCTCTACATTCGGGAGGGCATCCGCCTTGAGCCGCTCGTTCACGGCGCCGGCCACGAGGCGGGACGCCGCGCGGGAACCGAGAACGTCCTTCTCGATGTGGGCCTCGGGGCGGCGTGCGAGTTGGCTCAATCCTGGGTGGCCGACTCCCAAATCCGGGAGTTGCGGGACCTGCTCTGGTCCCGGCTGGAAGCGCGGTTCCCAGATCGGGTTCTCCTGAACGGTCACCCGACCGAACGGCTACCCAACACCCTCAACGTGAGTTTTGTGGGAGCGTCGGCATCCGAAATCCTCGCGAAGTTGCCGGAAGTCGCCGCGTCCACCGGATCCGCTTGCCACTCCGGGACCATCGAACCCTCACCGGTCTTGACGGCGATGGGTGTGCCGCCTGGGACTGCGCTGGGCGCGGTCCGGTTCAGTCTGGGCCGCACCACTACCGCGGAGGACACCGAGGAGGTTGTGGATCAACTGAGCCGGGTGCTTGCGCGGCCGGCACTCGGAAGGTGACCGTCACCATGCTCTATACGCTGCTGGAGAGCTGGCAGCCAATTCTCGCGCTCGCGGGGCTCGCGGCTTTCTGGTTGTGGGAATCCTGGAATCCGTTCTTTGAGATGACGGGCCGGTTCAAACACGCGATTCGTAACTTGAGCCTGGCAGGGATTAACGCGATCCTGACGGTTCTCGCCTTCTCCGCGTTGACCGCCGCCGCGGCCGCCTGGACTGCCAATCGCGACTTCGGTCTCCTGCCGCAAATGGAAGCGCCGCTCTGGGCCACGATCGGCGTCGGTATGGTCTCGCTCGACCTGTGGACGTACCTTTGGCATCGTGCGAACCATCGCCTCCCGCTGCTGTGGCGATTCCACCGCATGCACCACAGTGATGAGAATATGGACGTGACCACGGCCACACGATTTCCACGGCGGTTCGGCTGGGTCCGGTGTTGCTGCTCGGAATTCCGGCTGAGGCAATCCTCACCTATGACATTGTGCTCCTTGCGGTCACTCAGTTCCATCACGCCAACATCGGGTTGCCGGATCGCATGGACCGGCGGCTGCGCTACGCCATCGTCACGCCCAACATGCACCGGGTCCACCACTCGCAGGAGCGGCCCGAGACCGACTCGAATTACGCCAGCGTCCTCTCGCTTTGGGACCGGTTGTTTCGCACCTATCGCGAGCGTACGGACTATCGAAGGATCCGCTACGGCCTCGCGGGGATGGTCGGAGATCGTTTCCAAACGTTGCGCGGGATGCTGGAGACACCCTTCCGCGGATTCGCAGAAGAGGCGGACAGGTGATCTCTCGCACTCCGGCCGCGTGGAGCCTTGCCTGCACAATTCGCGATGCGTAAAAAGCCATGAGCCTGAAGCAGCAACTACCGCTGTTCGATCACCACCTCAACGAACCTCCCGTCTTTACCCCCGAGGCGCTGATCGAGGCAGTGCGGAGCCGACGCGCAAATGAAGCCAGTCCCGTACCACGCGTTTGCGTGCTCGAATTCGATGGCGACCTGACCGACCAACTCGTCCAGAGGTCCATCGCTCACAAATACGATAAGTGGGCCTGTTTCCACACGGAGATGTTCGCGGTGAATGTGGACGGCGCTCTCTGCGGCGTCATCCCGCGAACCATCGGCGGGCCTTATTCCGTTCTGATCGCCGAGCAACTGATCGCCTCCGGCGCCCAGGTGGTGATCGGCCTCACCTCGGCCGGACGAGTTTCCCGGACCATCCCGATTCCCAGCCTCGTGGTCGCCACCAGCGCCCTGCGGGACGAGGGGGCCTCTTACCACTGCCTGCCCCCATCGGCGACCGTCGAGGCGCCAGTGGAGATTGCCGCAATACTGGCGAAAGAAGTGGCGGCTGTCGGACTACCTGTCTCCGCTGGGCTGGTCTGGACCACGGATGCGCCCTACCGTGAAACCCTGAGCCAATTGGAGAGACACGCACAAGCGGGGGCGCTGGCTGTCGAGATGCAGGCTGCCTCCTTGTTCGCCTTCGCCGCCGCGCGCAATGCCACTGTCGGCATTATCGCCCACGTCACGAACGCCGCGGACCACGAGCCGCAGTGGTGGAGATTCTGGCTCTCCCTGCCCGATGGCGTGCCCGAGAATCGTCGTCGGCATGCCATGCCCTTGCAGGCCCTGCTCGACGCACTCACCAGCGCCGGATTCCAGAAGGAGACGGTGATCGAAGACTAGTGGAC
>CAYLSS010000320.1:5458-5813 GCA_964385765.1 uncultured Solibacteraceae bacterium | reverse complement strand
CGCCTCAAGTCAGGCTGCAGCCCAAGAAGTATACCAACTGGATCCAACGCAACAAGCGGGGCGTATTCCCTTACCGGAAGACCGCGGCTGTCGTGGTCGAGGAGGGACGGCTTGGTGAAGGCGACAAGGTCGTCTTCGACCTCGGCGGACCCGACGGCGTCCGCATGCAGCACTATGAGGAGAACCTTTTCAACTTCCGGCTGGTCATCACCAGGAACGAAGATCCGGTCGGCTACGCGGGCGACGCGATCATGCGGGTGATCGGCGGGCCGACGGTCCGTCTGCGGGTGCAGGCGCCGTCCGTCGTCCGGCTTGGCGAGAAGTTCCCGGTGGAAGTGGTGCCCATGGATGCCTG
>CAYLSS010000320.1:0-5448 GCA_964385765.1 uncultured Solibacteraceae bacterium | reverse complement strand
AACCACCGCGGTTTCGAGCTGCAGGTGACCGGCGGCAACGTATCGGCCGGCCGGTTCCACTTCGACGATACCCTCGATCACTACGTGTCGCGTGACTTCGTCGCCAGCACGGAAGGCGTGGTGCGTTTTACAGTGTCCACCGCCGACGGCCGCTACCGCGGCGTCAGCAACCCCGTTTGGGTCGAGCGCCACCCGCTGCGGCGCATCTACTTTGGCGAACTGCACCAGCACACCTACCTGCACGACGGCCGCGGAGTCTACGACGAGCTCTACATGTACGGGCGCCGGGTCGGCCTGCTTGACTTCGCCGCCCTCACCCCCCACCACATCCCGCTTAGCGTCAGCGGACCGTCCTTCCACCTCGGGCCCGAACAGCGCTGGCCCAGCGAGAACTGGCCCGACCTGCAGAAGTCGACCCAGCGCATGAACGGTTGGGAGGGGCTGGTGTCGATTCTCGGCTACGAGTACAGTGTCGGCACCAGAAGTGGCGGCCACCACAACATCTATTACAATTCCGACACCGCCCAGAGCACCATGCAACTGGATCCGAACGAGCCCCGCGCCCCAGTCGGCAAGATGCTGCGGACGCTGCAATTCGCCCAGGTCCCGACGCTGGTGATCCCGCATATCGGCGGTGGTCCGCCGGACTGGTCGCATCCACCGGATGACCGTATCGAGCGTCTCTTCGAGATAACTTCGGTCCACGGCGTCTTCGAGGAGTCGTGGCGGAAGCACCTCGAAACGGGTTTGCGGCAAGGCGTGATCGGCGCCGGCGACACCCATACCACCTCAATGGGAATCGCCTATCCCGGCATCATCTACACCATGACCAACGGCCTCGCCGGGGTCTACTCGTTCGGCAAGAACCGGGATGACATCTGGAACGGGCTCTATGAACGGCGGAGCTTCGCCACCACCGGGAACCAGCGGATGCTGGTTGGCTTCGAAGTCAACGGTGAACCGATGGGCGGCGAGATCTCGTCGCGGTTGCAGGAGGAAGCCCACCTGGAAGCCAGGGTATCCGGTACCGCGCCTTTAATCCGGGTCGATCTCATCAAGAATTCCGAGATCCTTTACTCGGTCCAGCCGTTGAGACAAGCCGCCAGGCTGCTGCGGGTGGTCTGGGGCGACAACATCTACCAGCGGCGCGCTGCCATCGGGCGATCGCGCGGCGAATTGCGGGTGGATGGCGGGCGAATCCGGCTGGTCGAAGTGGTCCACCGCGACCAGGCGTTTGAAGAGGTTCAGCAAGACAACGAACGCTCCATCACCTGGATCACAGCCGCGAATTCGAATGACCGCGACGGCGTGCTGATCGACATCTCTGAGGCGACCGGAACCCTGCACTTTGAGCTGAGCGATGAAGCAGCCTTCCCGCCGATTCGCTTCAGCCTGCCCCTCGACCGGATCAACGAGACAGGCCGCGAACTCCAGCATTTCTCGACCGAACAGGTGCAGCACTCCTACATGGACCAGATGGGCGTCGCGCCAGAGTTCACCGTAGACTTCGAGCTGGTAAACCCCGACGGCCCGATGGACGTCGACCTGGAGTACCGCGACCGCGAAGACCTCAAGCCGGGCGATTACTACTACGTCCGTGCTGAGCAGCTCGACACGAACAAGATCTGGTCATCGCCGGTCTGGGTGAACTAATCGCGGGTGGTGATTCGATATCTTGACGCTAACAGTGGGCTTGCCCGTTGCCAGGAGGGCTGTGGACCACACGAGACCTTTTTCGCGACCCTCATGCCCATGCGGTTTTTCGGCCTCACCCGGCCTTTGCCGGCGTCACCCCTCGCGCCCTCCAGGGAGCGCCGGGGTCTTGACCCGGTCAAAGGCCTCGAATTCCGCGAGTTAAAAATAGTGAAAATAGGAGGTCGTTGACCCCCTAGCCCGATGCACGGATCAAATAAGGAGCGATAGACCAATGGAAGAGGCCTCACTTGGTGTGAGAATTCGGCTGAGCATCATGATGCTCCTCCAGTACATGATGTTTGCCGTGTGGTGGGTGCCCCTGGCGGCGTACCTCAAGAACGCAGATGTCTCGGCGAACTACCAGGCATGGATACTGAGCGTCATGCCGCTCGGCTGCCTCGTGTCTCCCATTGTCTGCATGGTAGCGGACCGGCATTTCCCCAGCCAGAAGGTGCTGACGGTTCTGAATCTCGGCTGTGCCCTGTTCTTCTTCTTCGGCGCCCGGCAGACAGATCCGCGATGGATGTTCGTCGTCTTGTTGCTGGGGATGTGTCTCTACATGCCTACCTGGAGCCTCACCAACGCCATCGCCATGGCCAACTTCCCGTCGGACAAGTTCCCGCAGATCCGTGTCTTCGGTTCGATCGGCTGGGTCGCCAGCGCCGTCTTCGCCCTTGCGGCCGCCAGCCTGTTCAACGAGGTGATTGACGGTACCGCGATCCCCTTCTACTGCGGTGCTGGTACCGCCCTCGTCGCAGCCGCACTGAACCTGACTCTGCCCAATACGCCGCCGCCGGCGAAGGGCAAGCAGGCGTCGGTCGTGGACGCGCTCGGGCTGCGGGCCCTCACTCTGCTCAAAGATCGCAATGTCTTCATATTCATCCTCATCTCGCTGCTGACCACGATTCCCTTCACGCTGTATTTCTCGCTGGGGTCTCAGTTCTTCGAAAGCGAGGGATTCGAGCAGGTCACCGCGACCATGAACCTGGGACAGCTCGTCGAGATATTCCTGATGTTTCTCGTGCCGCTGTCCCTGAAGCGCTTCGGCACCAAGTGGACGATGCTGGGAGGGCTGGTCGCACTGGCGATACGCTACTTCGCACTGTGGGGAGGAATTGCCGCAGACCTGGTCTTCCTGTACTACATCGCCATACTCGTGCACGGACTGATCTTCGGCTTCTTCTTCGTCGGCGGCCAGGTTTACGTGGACAAGAAAGCCCCGCCGGAGATCCGCGCTCAGGCCCAGGGGTTGATCGTCCTGGTCTGTTTCGGTGTCGGCATGCTGATCGGAACATTCGCCGCCGTCAAGCTAATCGAGCACTACACTATCAACGGCGTAGCCAACTGGAATCCGGTCTTCGCGATCATGGCCTTCGCGTCGGTCGCCTTGGTCGCGGCTCTATTTGCCCTGTTCCGCGAAGACGTCGGGGAGGTGGCGTAGACGACGTCCTGGGCGCGCCCACGGCGCCCTCCTATTCGTTCGTGAGAGCCGGGATGATGCGGAGGGGGTTCTTGTAATAGACCTTTTGCAGGATTTCGTCCGGGAGGTCGAGGCCGTAGAGGTTCCAGAGGCCGTGGTGCTTGCGGTCATGGGGGAAGTATTCGTCGGCGGTTTCGAGGACGCGGAAGTAGGTTGCGTATTCGTCGGGACGCCAGGTGTCCTTGCCGAAGAGGATGCGGTCCTGGTATCGCTCGAAAAAGCGGCGGGCGGAGCGGGGCTGGCGGCCCAACTCTTCGATGACGGCTCCGAACTCGGTATAGACGTTCGGAAGGCGGTCCAGTAGTTTGCCGAGACGCTCGAGGTCGCCGCCAAGCCAGCCAAGGTGGGCGTTGATGAAGATGGTGTTCGGGTGTTTTTCGAAGAGCCGATGCTGTTCGGCGATCAGTTCTTCCCACGTCGGGTACTGATCCGGGGGACGGGCGCGGCGGGGGTAGAGCTTGAGCTCGAGCCAGCGCTCATTGTACTTGTCCATCGGTTCGAATAGGGGACGTGGTTCGGCGGTATGGATGAGGACCGGGATCCGGAGGCGACCGCAAGTTTCGAAGAGCTTGTCGAAGCGAGGGTCATCGACCGGGATGCGACGGCCCTGACCATCCTTGATGTTCAGGCCGAAGCTCTTGAAGATCTTAAGGCCGGCGGCGCCGTTCCGGACGTCGGACTCGAGCTGAGCGGCGACGCGGTCCGGGTAGGCGGGGTCGTCGAGGTTGTCGAAATCGATGTTGGCGAAAACGACGATGCGTTTTCGATGGTACTCGCCGAGCACCTTGATGCTTTGCTCGAGGCGCTCTCCGTAGCCGCCGCTGAGGTTGACCATGGCGCGCATGTTGATGCGGTCCATGTCGCGAATGAGCTGTTCGACGTCCTCGGGCTTTTCGAGCCGGCGTTGGTGATTGTGCACGTCGATGAACGGGAATTTGGCCCGGGTCACGATGTGCTCGGGAACGACGAGCGTGGAGCGCGGCTCGTATTCCTCGATCGACATGGTTTGCGCGGCTGCCAGTAGGGGCAACAAAGACAAAGCCAGCAGAGTAAGTTTCAAGCGAGGTCCCCTCATTGAAGGTGCTTTCAGCAATTATGCGGCTTCGGCGGCCGGCGCCGCAATGAGGGCGGCAACGGTTTCCCGGAGTTTTTGGGTGAGCGCTTCGGCGTCGCGTTTCCCGAGACCATCGGTGGGGATCAGCTTACCGATCCGCACGGCGACGGGGTGGGGGCGGATATGGACCGAACCGCGCGGCAGCGCCTTCCTGGTGTCGACCAGGGCGACCGGCAGCACAGGAACGCCGGCGCGGATGGCCAGATGCGCGGCGCCGCCCTTGAAGCTCTGCAGTCCGCTCGATGACCGGCTCCCTTCGGCGAAGATTACGACGGGGGTGCCGCGGTCGAGGAGCCGCCGGGCCTCGGCCATCACCTTGACGGCCGCCCGTTTGTCCTCGCGATCCACCCTGACGTGGCCGCCGAGCACGAGGTGCCAGCCGACGAAGGGCATGCGGCAGAGCGACCGCTTGGCCATAAAGCGGAACGAGGCCGGCACGCAGGCCATCAGGAGCGGGATGTCGAGCATGCTTTCATGGTTGGCTACCAGCACGAAGGGCGCTGAGGACGGTACATTCTCAGCGCCGGTGACGGTGGTGCGGAAGCCCGAGGTGACCAGCAGGAGGCGCGACCAGAAGGAAGCCACACGATGCCCCAGGTTGCCGCGCCGGTCAATGACGTTGGCGGCAAGAGTGGTGAAGCCCATCATGACGACCCAGAGTGCGGCACACGGGTCAGTGATGAGTCTGATGCGGAGCCAGCGCAGCATCCAAAGGATGATTCTAGCTCGCCTCGGAGAGAGGAGTCAGGAGCCGACCCCAAGAGCTACCAGTCAGATTCCAGAAAGCGTTGGATCGTGGACCAGTTCGGGCGCAGGGAAGGTGGGAGTTGCTCGCGGGGGAGAGCCTGCCAGTCGCCGTTGATCGGGTCAATGAGGGAGACGGCGGTTCGGGGGGCAGCCAGCAATTGAGGGAGGTCGAATTGCTGAAGCACACCAAACGGGAAGTACGAGTGAGGTATCTCGCGGTCGAATGCCGTGCGACGTTCGGCGCGGACGTCGGCGGGTTGCAGGTGGAAGGACGCGGCCATGGACCGGGGGCGCTCGAAGAACTGGCGGTAGCTGGTAAAGGCCTCGCGAAGGACGGTCCAGGCGGGGGGTGAGTCATCGAGCTGAGCGAGGGCGTAGGTGGCGGCGAGCGATGCGTTGTGGCCGCGGGCAT
>CAYLSS010000319.1:0-5815 GCA_964385765.1 uncultured Solibacteraceae bacterium | reverse complement strand
GGACTCGCCCATTCCGACAATCCGGCCGATGTGATGTACCCGTACTACCGGATGGTGACCGGCCTATCAAGCGGCGATATCGAATCCATTCAATACCTCTACGCCGCGGCCGGCGAAACAGAGCCGATCCAGCCACTGGCCTTGACGATCGACTCTCCGGCGCCGGCAACCATCACCGAGGCAATGTCAATCCGGGTCTTCGGGACCGCATCGGGCGGCGTGGCGCCGCTCCGGGTGACATGGTCCACCAACCACGGCGATGCCGGCGAGGCAGTGGGCGCCGAGCATTGGAGCACTCCGCTCATCGGTCTCCGCGAGGGGGTCAATACAATCAACGTCGAGGTCAGCGACCACAGGGGCGCCCGGTACTCCCGCTTCGTCCGAGTGGATCGGGTCGTGCCAACGCTCCCAGAGCCGCCCCCCGATCCGGAACCTCAGCCCGATCCTCCGGACGGGCCAGGTTCGGAACCTCCGTTCCAGCCAGAGCCGGAACCAGAACCACAGCCGGAACCAGAACCGGAGCCGCCCGCCACGCCAGCGCCCGCGCCAGAACCAGAACCAGAACCGGAGCCAGAACCAGAACCGGAGCCGCCCGTCAACACTCCGCCGGATGACAAAGCGCCGCCTCTGCTGAGCGTGACCTACCCGGCCACAACGCTCATCAGCACCAGCGCATCAGCGATCGAGATTCACGGAACCGCGAGCGACAATGTGAAGGTCTCGGCCGTCACCTGGAGTTCGAACACCGGTTCCGGCGGCACGGCGCAGGGAACAACGCACTGGCAGACCGAATCGATTGCGCTGCGCCGTGGCACCAACATCATCATCGTGCATGCCTATGACACCGCGGGAAACCACTCATGGCGCTCCGTAATGATCAGCCGCCGATTCCGATGATGATCGGCCGGTGATTCGGCAATCAACGGCCGATCATCGCTCGCAGGTTGGCGATCTCCAACTTCAGGCAACGCTGGTAGAGCGCCATGTCGCTCCCCCAGGAGATCGCGTTCAGACCGCTGCCGAGCCACTCCTGCGCCAGTTCCAGACCAGGCGGCTGAGCGGCAACCGCCTTCCCATGGCCCCGCGCGGCAGCGACGACGGCGGCCAGCGCCTCCCGAAACGGCGAGCTCTGAAACTGGCCGGGGACGCCCAGCGCGTTCGCCAGGTCATTGTGCCCGATCCACAGCACGTCAACACCCTCGGTACCAGCAATGGACCCGGCATTGTTCACGCCTTCTTCGGACTCGATCTGGCAGATCACCGTGGTGTTCCGGTTTGCCTCCTCGAAGTAGGCCGCGCTATCCGGCGGCGCCACGTAGTCATTGTGGGCTGTACCGAGACCGACGCCGCGCTTGCCGAGTGGAGCATACTTCACTGCATCCACAATCGACCGCGCCTCGGAGGCGGTTTTGACGTCCGGCGACATGACACCGAGAGCGCCGACGTCGAGGGCCCGGGCCAGGAAGTGATAGTGCGGCTGCGGCACCCGCACGAAGGGCGCAATCGGACCTGCCTTGAACCACGCCATGAGGTCGGCGACGCGCTCCATGGAGTGGCCCGTATGCTCCAAATCCACCACTACGAAGTCGACCCCCGTCGGTTCCAGGATCTTCGCGATTCCGCGGGTGGCGAACTCCGAGATCATGTGGCCGACCGGTACTCCACCACCGGACAGAACCTCCCTCATGCGGTTCGGTTTCATCCGCTCCTCCTCGAGACAAGCGTGTCAGGACCGCGCCAACGGGCGAGCTTTCTCCGGAGACCGGGACGGTCGATCACCTCCCGATTCACAATCCCGCCCGGCAACTGGCCCCGCGCAACCGCCAGGATATTCTGGCAAGCTTCGGTCCCGTTGTCGTGCACTAACTCCTCGGTCCAGGCCAGCGCATGGGGCGCGACGATGACGTTGTCGAGTTCCAGCAGCGGGTGGTCGCCACCCGGCGGTTCCTTCTCGAAGACGTCGATGCCGGCGCCCCGAATCCATCCCTCGCGCAGCGCCCGCACCAGAGCGTCCTCCTGAACCAGGGCGCCCCGGGCGGTGTTGATGAAATATGCCTCCGGCTTCATCATTCGAAACTGCGCTTCGCCCATGAGCCCGCGCGTCTGTTCGCTGAGGAGCGTGTTGAGAGTGACGTAGTCGCTCTCGCGCAACACGGTTTCCATGTCAGTCAACTCGACGCCGAGGGCGGCGACGTCTTCTTGCCCGACATAGGGATCGCAGGCGAGCATCCGCCTGAACCCGAGTCCGGAACAGATTCGGAACATCTCCCGCGCAATGTTCCCGCAACCGACCGAACCAAGAACGCGACCCGGCAAGTCCACGCCGAGTCGAGGCAGATCGCCGCGCCACTGACCGCGGCGTGCGGTGCGATCCTGGACGACCAGGTTCTTCGCGAGCGCGAAGATCAGCGTCACGATCGCCTCGGCCACCGGCCTGCGAACGGCCTTCGGAGTGATCGTCAGCATGACGTCGGCATCGGTCAATGCACCGACATCGATACGGTCGTAGCCGACGCCCCAGCGGGCCACGACAGCCAGGCGCTCGACCCCCGCGAGGCTTTCGCGGTTGATTCGGATCCCGAGAGCGAATATGCCGTCGAACTGGTCCAGCGCATCCCGGGTGCCGATCTTCCCGGGCTGCGGCGGCATGGGGCCATACTCAACCAGATCTCTCGCGCCGCCCAGTTCCCGCTCCACCACCGCCTCGAATCTGCCGGCAGCCTCCTCATAAAAATCCGGTGTGATTCCGACCCGGAATTTCTCCATCACCGCACCTCCCTGGCGGACGACAGAAAGACAGCATTCAGCAGCAGCTTGAAGGTCCCGAATGTCTGGCCACGAAACTGCGGCCGAAACCCGAACAGGAAGACGCGGCCCTCGCCGTGTCTGGCGTCCACCAGAATCCCCTTGCCTGCCACGGCTTTCTCGCCGGAGACCCACCCGCTGGCAAGCAGTTGCTTCTTCGCGTACCGGCCGACAATCCGAATCTCACGGTCACCTTTGTTCTCTGACTGGAGCAGTTCCGTCTCGAAGGCCTGACCACCTCTTGAAAAGGCGATCGGCTCGGCCGGCATGCCAAAGGTGATCGGATGCGTGGTATCGAGCTCGATGTGGATCAGCGATCCCGGGCAGTAGTAGCGCGGATCGCCGGACTGCGCAACGTCGCGCAACGCTAGCGGAAACATGTCTACAGGCAGGCCGGTGGCGCTGTCAAAAGCAATGAGTGTGCCGCCGCGCCGCACGAACTGATCGAGGCGATGGAGCCCCCGCGGACCAATTCCGCCGGTATACTCCGGCCGCTGCCGCGTCTTGGCCTCCAGCCCTTTCGTAAGCTTCCGCGTGGCCTCTCCATCCCGGTACCCGTGCAGTATGAACGAGGGATTTTGAGACGCCAGCAGGATCGTGTCGTACCGGTCATTGAGGCTGTCGGCCCCGAAATCCTCGTTCCGAATTACTTCGTAGGGAACCTCGTAGGTGTCGAGGACCCACTTCGTCCATCCCGTGTCGATGTTGGGCGCCCACGATTCGTAGACCGCCAGCCTGGGCGTCTTCAGATCATAAACTCCCTCGGCAAAATCCTCTTCATCGGCGTGCCCTTTGGCGAGAATCTCTCCGCTAGCGCCCCATCGGACCCGCCTTCCGCCGGAAAGCAGCTTTGACACTGTCCGGAATGAGATGTTCTCCCGATGGTCGTAAGAGTCGGACGGTTCGGGAACTTCGTCGACCAGTTCGAGATCGGCTTCGAATGGCTGGTCGACGCGGTCGACATCGACCCCCATACTCATCCGAAGCGTCCAGCCGGCGACATCGTAGGGACGCTTGGTCGGCCCGCTCTGGCCCTGCCGAATGGTCGGATAGTGCTGCGGTTCCATCAAGTCCACGAGATAAGGACGGAACGGCTGGCCGGCCTTCATGACGTAGCTGCCCGACGCATATTTGTTCCCGCCGACCTGGAACTCTTGGCGCGCCTGGTGGATCTGGAGCCCCGCCCAATGCAGCCGTCGAAGCATCTCGAGCGCGCTCGATGTGTCCCACTGGCTCGCGGGGACCACGTAGGCATAAGGGCCGCTGTCTTCCTCGATGGCCGCTCGAGCGAGATCATAGGCCTTCTTGACGAGGAATTCCGAGCGCGACGCCGCCAGGTCCAGGATGGCGAAATCCGCTGTGAGCATGTAGTCGATGGCCTCGCGCACACCCCACCGTCCACCAAGCCACGGGCGCTGATAGAAGACGCTCGGGACCATGGTCGGCATGCCATTGCCGAACTGCTCCGGCAGATCCCCTTTTTCGTCGATGCGCGGCGTGGCATAGACTCCGGCCGCTGTCTCGGTGAGGATGCCATGCATGTTGTGGAAGGCGGGCGAGGTCCGCAATCCGCCATTCCACCAGGCATCGAAGCCAAAGTATGAGAGAACGCCCGGCTTCTCCTCCCGCGCGAAGCGTTCCTTCATCGCCGACCCAATGAGGTTGATGCCCTCCATCACCGGAGCCGGAATGTTCGGATTCAGGGGTTCGGCATATGGCGGCACGAAGATGCGCGCCGGAAACGCCGGCTGCTCGTGCTGGTTGTAGACGATTTGTGGAAACCACTCCTCGAAGAGGAGGCGCGCGACATGCCGGGTTTCGACCAGGTTGAGCATGAACCAGTCGCGATTGTTGTCGTGGCCGGCATATTTCTGATACAGGCGCGGCAGTGGCGCGAGCTCATAGGGCGTGCCCAGGTTTTTGCGATACCACTCGACCACCCAATCGTGGCCATCCGGATTCACCACCGGCACCTGCATCAGGATCACGTTGTCGCGGATCCGGCGAATTTCCTCGTCATCGCTCGTCACCATGCGAAACGCGAGCACCGGGGCGTGCTGCGCCGGCGCTACTTCGGTGGAATGGAGACCGGAATCGATCCAGACAATCGCCTTTCCCTCCCTCGCCAGCCGCCCAGCCTCCTCGGGAGTCGCCGCGCCGAGCGCCATCCGCCGGTTGATCTCGCGAAACCGATCGAGTGCTTTCAGGTTCTTGCCCGACGAGATGAAGGCGACGTACATCGGCCTCCCGTTTGCCGAACGCCCGAACTCGACCAGTCGGATGCGGTCGCTCGCTTCCTCGAGCTTCTGAAAGTAGCTCGTGATTTCGGCGTAGTCGGCGAGTTTGTAATCCTCGCCCGGTTCGTAGCCCAGGTGGTCCGCTGGAGACGGCGGCGTCGCCCAGCAGATATAGGCGATGACTCCCAAAAGCAGAACCCGGCCCATAAGTGGTCAATCATAGCTCGAACCCACTGCGGTTCGTGCCGCCGCGAAACGGACGGCGCCTCCATGCTGTTGCTTGCATGCCGTCCCAGGGCAGGATCCGCCGAATGTTTTCGCCGACTCGCCATACAATGAGGTATGCCATCTTCTTCCGAAGAGTACTATCGCATCCGAAAACTTCCACCCTACGTCTTCGCCGTGGTCAACGAGATGAAGGCTGAGCTGCGGGCCGAGCAGCTCGACGTGGTCGACTTCGGGATGGGGAACCCGGATGGCGCAACACCGCAGCCGATTGTCGACAAGCTGGTGGAAGCGGCCGCGAACCCCCGCAACCACCGCTATTCGATGTCCCGGGGCATTCCCAACCTCCGGCTGGAGATCTGCAAGCGATACAAGCGCAACTACGGGGTTGAACTCGACCCCGAAACGGAGGCGATCGCCACCATCGGCGCGAAGGACGCGCTGGCGCACCTGCTGTTCGCGGTGGTTGGCCCGAGTGACGAGGTCGTCTCGCCCAATCCGCCCGCCGCATCCTCATCGTCGGCGGCGTCGCCGGCGGGGCCACCGCC
>CAYLSS010000318.1:0-5826 GCA_964385765.1 uncultured Solibacteraceae bacterium | reverse complement strand
CTCGGCGAGGCCCTCGTATCTCAGCTTGAAGCTCTCGACGGCGAGGGCCGCGCCATGTCGAAGTCGCTCGGCAATGTCATCGCCCCGGCCGAGATCATCGACAAGTACGGCGCCGAAGTGTTGCGCCTGTGGGTCTCATCGGTCGAGTTTACCGAGGACGTGCGCATCTCGCAGACCATCCTGGAGCGGCTGACCGAGGCCTACCGGAAGATCCGCAATACGTTCCGCTACGCGCTCGGTAACCTGCGCGATGACGAATTCGATCCGGAGCGCGATGCCGTTGAACCCATCCAGATGACCGCGCTCGACCGGTGGATCCTGGTGCGCGCCGCCGAGGTGACCCGCCGCTGCCGCCGCTGGTACGAAGAGCTGGCCTTCCATCGCATCTATCACACCCTCTCGAATTTCGCCACGGTCGAGCTGAGCTCGCTCTACTTTGCGGTGATCAAGGATCGTCTCTACACCCGGGCGCCCCGCGATCCGGAGCGTCTCAGCGCCCTGACAACCCTCTGGCGGCTGACCTATGCACTCACCCGGCTGCTCGCTCCCCTGCTGAGCTTCACCGCCGATGAAGTCTGGTCCCGTTTCCGGAAGCCGGCCGGCGCGCCGGACAGCGTGCACCTCGCCCTGCTGCCGGAACCCGAAGAACTGACCCTCGGCTTCACCGGCGAGCACCTGAGCCTGGCGGCGAACTACGATCGCCTGATCGAGGTGCGGGAAAAAGTCATGCGGAGCCTCGAGGCCGCCCGCAACAGCGGACTGGTCCGGGATCCACTCGAAGCGAAGGTTCAGTTGCAGGCTACCGGCGACCTGTATCGCCTGCTCGACCAATACGAAGCCGACCTGGCCGACCTGTTCCTCGTCTCGCAGGTCTCCCTCGCCGGACTGGGTCAAACCGAGTTGTCCGTTCTGATCCAGCGCGCCGATGGAAGCAAATGCCCGCGATGCTGGAAGTACAAGACCGATATCGGCGCCAGTCCCGATCTGCCCGAGGTGTGCGCTTCTTGTGCGGCCGCCGTACTGGAGATGGCAAACGGCTGACATGCACCCTCGGATCGTGTCATTCGCTTTGGCCGCGGTTATCGTCTCCCTCGACCGTATTACCAAAATGTGGGTCGAAAAAAGCGTTGAGCTTCACGCCACCATTCCGGTGTTGCCGGGCTTCTTCAATCTCGTGCATACACAGAACCGCGGCATGGCCTTCGGGCTCTTCAATGATGCCCCGAGCCCGATGCGCACGTTCGTGCTGATCGGCGTCTCGATGATCGTGCTGGGCTTCGTCGTCGCCTTGATCTGGCGCCAGCCGAGGAGCCTGCCGCCGTCTCAGCATCGGACGCCCTGGGCGCTCGGACTCATCCTGGGCGGCGCCGTCGGAAACCTCTACGACCGGATCGCCCAGGGCAGCGTGACCGATTTCCTTGAATTCTACGCCGGACAATTCTATTGGCCGGCCTTCAATGTGGCCGATAGCGCGATCACCGTGGGGGCGGTGCTGTTGGCGATGGATCTGCTCCGCGCCCCGGCATCAGTCGAATAATTTACCATGTTCCCTAAACTATTTGAGATCGGCGACTTCTTCGTGCCTACCTATGGCGTCCTCGTGGCCGCGGCATTTCTGATCGCGCTGTGGATCGCCAGCCGCCTCGCCCGGCTCGCCGGGCTCGATCCAGAAGCCGTGACCAACCTCGGGGTCTATTGCGCGATCTCCGGACTGGTCGGAGCCAAGCTGTTGCTGATCCTCTTCGAATGGGAATACTATGCGGCAAACCCGGGTCAGATCTTCACCCTGTCGACGCTGCGGGCCGGGGGTGTCTTCCACGGCGGACTGATTGCCGCTCTTCTCGTCGGCTACTACTATATGAGGCGGAAGAAGCTTCCGGTGCTGCGAACCTGCGACGTCTTCGCGCCCGGTCTGGCCATCGGACACGCGATCGGCCGGCTTGGATGTTTCGCCGCGGGCTGCTGCTGGGGTGTGGCATGCGATCGGCCATGGGCGGTCACTTTCACGAATCCGAGCGCTCATGAGTTGACGCAGGTGCCGCTCAACCATCCCCTGCACCCCACGCAACTGTACGAAGCCGGGGCCGAAGCCCTCACCTTCGGCATTCTGTTCACGCTTTTCCAAAAGCGGCACCGGGATGGTCAGATCATCGGACTCTACCTCGTCCTGTATGCAGTGGCGCGATTCCTGGTGGACTTCGTGCGCGATTACAATCAGGCGAACCCGTTTGGCGGTCCGCTGACCTCGACGCAGTGGATCGCACTGGGACTGCTGGCCCTGGGAAGCTGGCTTTCGCTACGGCGTTAGTAGTACCGCCCCACCCCGGCTCCTATAACAATCGTTCTAAAGCAAACTCCTCACTAGGTGATTTTATTCCCTTAATCCCCCTGCCTTGTCTGATTTCAACCAGAGGCTGCATTCCTTACTGTTATAGAAGAAGCGATCTGAATGGAAAATCAAAGGCGCTCCAGCGTTTTTATCGAAAAGAGGAATAGTATGCTGCAGAGCACTCTTTCAGTCAGACGATCACGCCAACGCGGCAACGCGTTCGTGGAGGGGGCGTTTGTCCTCGTGCCGCTGTTCGCACTCATTTTCGCCATCGTCGACTTCGGCCTCGCGATTTTCGTCCGCAGCACGCTGCAACACGCCACTCGCGAGGGAGTGCGATACGCCATCACGTACCAGACCGAACCGGGGTTGGGACACGATGACTCGATTAAGCAGGTGGTTCAGGAATCTGCGATGGGCTTTCTGAACGACTCAAGCGACCTGGAAAAGGTCCAGGTGCGCTATTACGACCCGACCACTTTCCTGGAGGTCCCCAACAACGCACCAGGGAACCTCGTGGAGATATCCGTCGAGGGCTACACGTTCGGGTGGCTGGCGCAGTTGTTGCGCAACGCGTCTCCGCTTCAGATCACGACACGGTCCTCTGACCGGATGGAGGGCCTGCCGGCGGGATCGAGCCCGCCGCCGCGGTAGCACACGGAAGGAGAAGGGATCATGCGAAGGTTACGAAGAAGCAACCAGCGCGGCAATACGATCGTGGAATTCACCCTAGTGGCCGTCTTTCTCGTGCCATTGCTGCTCGGGACGGTCAATGTCGGCATGAACCTGAGTCGCAGCATTCAGGTGACCCAGTTGAGCCGCGACGCGGGCCATATGTTCGCCCGGTTTGTCGACTTCTCCGAAGCAGGCAACCAGGACATCCTGGTGCGTCTGTCCGAAGGCCTCGGCATGACGCGGACCGGCGGGAACGGGCGGGTGACCTTGACCCGGATGGCCCAGATCGGCGATCTAGAATGCGAGGCCGGAGGCTACGAGCCGGCCAACTGCCCGAACCACGGCTATTCGGTGATTACTCAGCAGATCGTCATCGGAAACAATCAACTGCGCCCAAGCAATTTCGGCGATCCGCCGTCCGACCTGCTTGACAGCAAGGGCGAAATCGACCCTGATGTCTACCTGACCGATATCCGCACACGCGCCGACGGCTTCAGTTCGCTGCTGTCGCTGCAAGCCGGAGAAATCGCCTACGTCGCCGAGGCCTATGTGGTGTCGCCGGAGTTCGATTTCCCTGGCATGTTCGATGACACCGAGGTCTACGCGCGAACCATTTTCTGATCTGCCCAACAGTTGGCGCCAGTGACAATTTCCGGAGACGGCGCTCGGGAGAGGTACGCGCCTCACGGGAGGCAACGAGAGGTGTTGGAATGAAGAAAAAGAACCTGAGGAACTGGAAACAAAAGGGCTTTGCCTTGTTGACAACCACCGCCGGCATGTTTGTCATCATCCCGGTGGTCGGCCTGGCGATCGACGCTGGATTCCTCTACGGAGTCCGCGCCAGATTGACGGCCGCAACCGACGCGGCGGCCATTGGAGCGGCCCGTTCGCTGTCCCGGGGGCTGAGCATCAGCGAGCAGGAAGCCTCGGCCAGGGCGCGGGCCCGCGACTTCTTCGACGCAAACTTCCCGGATGGCTCGCTGAACTCAACGGGAAAGTCCGTTGTCGTCACCGTGAGTGAGAGCAGCTATCGCACCCGGACGGTTCACGTTTCGGCATCGGTCGATGTCGGGCTGTTTTTCATGCGGGTGCTTGGGCGGGAGAGCACATTGGTCCGGGCGGAAGGGCAGGCTTCCCGCCGGGATGTGAATCTGATCCTCGTCCTGGACCGATCGAGTTCGATGAACGCATCGAATTCCTGCGCTCCGATGCGGACGGCCGCCACAACGTTTGTGGAGCACTTCGCCAATGAGCGGGACCGTTTGGGCTTGATCACCTTCGGCGCGACTTACTACGAGGGCTTCGCTCCCAGCAAGACCTTTAAGACGGGTTCGCCGAATCTGACGGATCAGATCGCCGCGATCAGTTGCTCCGGCAACACCAGCACGGCAATGGCCCTGTCGGAGGCCTACGTGCGCCTTCAAAACATCAACGAACCCGGCGTTCTGAACCTGATCGTGCTGTTCACCGACGGACTTCCAAATGGCGTCACCGCCCACTTCCCGGTGAAACAGTTGACTGACACCCGCTACGGGTATTCCAGCGACGGCTACAGCAACTGGGGTTCGGAATATTCGATTCCCCCCAGCCCGTGTACCGATGCCGACGGCGATAGCTTCGACCGCGACGCCGGCGACAGCGAACCAACATATTTCGCGCCGAACTGGAATCCGAACTGGGCGCCGGGCACCAAGCTGGGCGTGCTGGCTCAATGGTCGGGCTTCGCCGCCACGGGCCGGACCGCCGGCGTCTTGAATCGCGAGGCCGTCTCGATCACCAACCCCAACGAGGGCGCTATCTCGGATCGGTCCGGATGCCGTTTCGGGAGCAACAGGGTCTATGTCCGCCGGGACATCGCCTACATACCCGATGTCGACTACTATGGGAACTCGACGCGCGGATACAAAGACAACGAAACCTTTCCCGCCGGCCACGTCTACGAGGGCCAGATCCGCCCCGACACTCCTTCCTCGATCGGTTCGGCGTCATTCAACACCACCGATAACGCCGCCCAAACAATCCGGGCCGACGATGTGATCGATCCGGTCATTTACGCCATCGGTCTCGGCGACCCCAACAGCTCCGAACCGCCCGATGAGCAGCTCATGCGGCGGATCGCCAATGACCCGATGAGTTCCATCTATGACCCGGATGAGCCGCCGGGAATGTACATCTTCGCCCCCGACAATACAAAACTCGCCGAGGCATTCTATCGGGTGGCTTCGGAGATCCTTCGTATTTCGTTGTAGCGCTTACGTACTATACAACGGGTACTATCGTAGTCCTCAAGTAACAGGGTGTTGTAAGCCGCGACTCCGGGAAAAAGAATCCCTTTACCGGATTGCCGGTTGGCTCCGGTCTCCGTATCGTTGAGATAGGATGACCGGAAAACACAGGCTACGGAAGAGCGGCAGGCCGGGGCGAAACGAAAGGGGTTTCGCCCTGCTGGTAACCACGGCCTCGATGTTTCTGGTCATGCCCGTTATTGGGCTGGCCATCGACGCCGGATTCTTGTACGCCGTGCGCGCGCGGCTGTCTGCGGCGACCGACGCCGCCGCCATCGCGGCGGCTCGCTCTTTGTCGGTCGGGCTGACAATCGCCGAGCAGGAGGCCTCGGCGATCGCCCGGGCGCAGGCCTTCTTCACCGCCAATTTTCCGAATGGCGCCCTGAATTCTTCGAATCAATCGGTGGCGGTCACGGTGGCCGAAACATCCTACCGGACCCGGACGGTGTTCGTCCAGGCTTCCCTCGACGTGGGGCTGTATTTCATGCGTGTGCTGGGCCGCGACGTCACCACCGTTCGGGCAGAGGGCCGCGCATC
>CAYLSS010000317.1:0-5827 GCA_964385765.1 uncultured Solibacteraceae bacterium | reverse complement strand
CTTGCCCTTGTCGGAGATAAACTGGCAGGTGACCTTCCGGCTTCGCGCTAGCTTCCGGACTCTCCGCTCGAACTCCGCGCCCTTCACTCCTTCAGTCTCGGACAGTTCTGTCCGAGGTGTCAACAGGGCGCTGGCGGAGGCGGCGGCCACGTCGGGCAACCGCCCCTCGAGGAATCGGTCGAAGCCCCCAATTCGTTCGGGGCAGAATACGTGGGAGTCCCAAAGCCCAGAGATGAGGTATCCCCCGCGCCCATCGACGAGACAGCCTTTGTTGGGGGACAGCGGAAAAGGGGACGGGAAACACAAGTACCGTTTCCTCGGTGAACCAAGAACAACAATATCTAGTGGTGCCAGCGGTGACTGAGCCATGATCCGCGGGCTGGATGGCCACATCTTGCGGTTCGGACCTGGTCGAGAGTTTTCAAAGAAATACCCCTTGTGTTGCTTTCCCCTTTTGCCGCCTTTCGCCGGTCCGGCGCTTTCTCAACGACCTCGGCATTCCCCGCCTCCAGCGCTAGCGTCACCGGGGATCGCTACATGCTCACCCGGTAATCTGCCTTGATCTGTTCGGCGCGGGACTCCACCACTTCTGCTTCGCCACTCTTGCCTACTCTACGGAGGATGTCGGCGTGTTGGTTGAGGATGGCCGCGAGTTGGGGACTGTCCGAACCGAGGGTCCGCTCCTTGATGGAGAGATAGCGCCGACTGGTGGACTCCGCCAACTCGAACTTGTCGCGGGCGCGATAGACGTCGAGCAGCGAGGCAAGCGTTTCCGCCAGTTGGGGATGACCGGGTCCCAGTCGTTCCTCCTGCATCGAGAGCACGTCATTCAACAGCGGTTGGGCGCGAGAGAACTTCTCCCGCTTTACATAGAAGAGGGCGAGTTGGCTAACGGCGCTGATGAGTTGCGGGTTGCCCCGCTCCACTGACTCGCGCAGGATGCCGACAGAGTGTCGCATCAGGCGTTGGGCCTTCCCGAAGAAGCCCCGCTTGAAATAAGCCGCCGCCAGATTGCGGTAGATTCTGGCAACTTCCGGGTGTTTGTGGCCATACGTCTTGATCTGAATTTCCAGAACCCTTTGACTCAGCTTTTCAGCCTCCTCGATGTAGCCGAGAGTGCCGTAATTCATGGCGATGTTGGCAAGGCTCTTGGCAACCCGCGGGTGGTCCTCTCCGAGGGCCCTCTCCAGGGCCTCGACGCTCTGGTTAAGGAAGCGCTGTGCCTTGATGTAGTTGCCCCGCTTCGCGTAGGCCACGGCCAGATTGTTGACTATCGTGGCGACTTTCGGGTGATCTGGACCCAGGCGCTGCGTTCCGATTGCGAGTGCTTTGAGGTACACAGAAATTGCCTCGCGGACCCTGTCCTGGTGGAGATGCACGGTGGCGAGGTTGCTCATGGTGGTGATCATGACAAGGTCGCCCGTTGCGTGAGGCTCACGGCTGAGGCGTAGGGCACGCTCGATCAGATGTTCCGCTTTCTGATAGTCACCACGCTCTTGTGCCATGTTGCCGAGTGTGTTGAGGCTGCTGATGAGCACGGCGCTGGGCTCCTCCGCGTTCTTGGCGACCGATAACGCACGGTGTCCATATCTCTCGGCTTTCTCGTATTGACCGAGCAGTCCGTAGGTGACGGCCAGGTTACTGAGCGCTGTTGCGACATCTCTGTGACGACCCTTCCGTTCCATGGCGGTGAGAATCTGCTCATAGGCGGCCGCCGCGTCCTTGTATTTACCCTGGTTAAAGAATTGACCGGCCTGACCTAACTTACTGATGCGAGTTGTGTGGTTGGTCTCCTGGGCGCTGGCGGGGGCCCAGCCCAGCCCCAGCACCACGAGAGTGGCCAAGAATCTGAGAGTGGAATGGTTATCATCATGCATCGTTGCCCTCAGTTACTTAGGTACTTCGATCCGAATGATCGTCTCGTTACGATCCCCGGGGACTGTTCAGCGCTATTGAAGAACCAGGGAGGAGAAGCAGGTCCTATTGGACGAATCAGGGCGTCAAAAAGCTTCTGAATCAAACGAAACAAACTCGCAGTCGCACACTGCGTGGATGCACCCTATGTACAAATCCCAGCACGCCTAACACTCACTCGATCCGCAGTATTATTTTGGCCTCTGGTTATCACCCCGCATAGCAAAGTTATGGATTCGCGCCGGTCAGCGTGGTCAAGCGGCGGCACGGGTTAGGACGCTGCCGGTATCCCGGAGAAGCGGGTATGAAATGATGGGTTGGCTTCGAAGCGATCGCCGATACGCTGACCAACATCGGCCGCGTTCTCGCCACCCGTCCACAAACCGAGTAGCAACCGCACCCTTTTGCTGCGATTCTCCCCCGACGTTTTTCTTGGTAGACGAAGGCCCTGCTTTGCGGAGGCACCGGCGCGACTGGCTGACGAACTTGGCCCGCGGCTCCAGTGGTGGAGGCCGCCGTAGCTGTTCTGCCATCGTCGAGACGTGATCCATCCGAAGTGAGACGTGGGCGGGATCGGTCGACCGCTTACAGGACTTCGTTCAATGACCCCTGCCGGTAGCCTTCCAGGTCAATCGTCACGTAGTGGAAGCCGAGGGGCTTGAAGATTGCGGTGAGCCTGGCGGCCATCTCGGGGTTCAGGGCGCGGGGGAGTTCGTCGGCGCCGAACTCCAGTCTGACAAGCTCGCCGTGGTAGCGGACGCGGTAGACGCGGAAGTCGAGCTCTTTAAGGGCCTCCTCGCCGGCTTCGATCTTCTTGATCGTCTCGGCGGTGACCGTGGTTCCGTACGGGATGCGGGAACTGAGGCAAGCAGCGGCCGGGCGGTCCCAGAACGGGAGGCCGGCTTGCTTCGATAGGGCGCGAATCTCGCGCTTGGTGAGGTCAGCTTCGACCAGCGGGGCTTTCACCTGGTGTTTCCTGGCCGCTTCCTGGCCGGGCCGGTAGTCGCCGAGGTCGTCCTTGTTGACGCCGTAGACGACAACGGGAATTCCCTTCTCCGCCGAGACTTCGGCAAGGCGATCAAAAAGCTCGTCCTTGCAGTGGTAGCAGCGGTTGGCGTCGTTTTTCGAGTAGTCGGGATTTTCGAACTCGTAGGTCGGGATGAACTCGTGACGGAAGCCGAGCCGGCGGGCGTAGTCGGCGGCGTCGCGCTTGTGCGACTCCGGAATCGACGGCGAGTCAGCGGTAATCGCGAGCGCATTTTCGCCGAGCACTTTGTTTGCCGCCCACGCCAGGTACGCCGAATCCGTGCCGCCGGAGTAGGCGACGATCACCCGACCCAAATCGCGCAGGAGGGCAAAAAGCTTCTGCTGCTTCGCATGCAGGTCGCCAGGGTCGAGCTTCGGGGCGGGCCCCAGCGCCACGAATGTACTCATACTCTTTCGATTATAGCGATCTATTCAAGGAACCTGGTCCGGCGGGCTCTGTCCTCCGGACGACCGGGTTCCACGCTCCGGACGATACCAAAGACGCAGTGGACTCCCCCGTTGTCGAGAAGGAGCGCACGCGACGGCGCTGGAACCACCTCATAGCCGCGGGCGAGCTTGCCGCGGAGATCCGAGTACAGCTTTTCCTCGAACTTTCCGAGGCCGAACTGGGGAACGAACAGCGCGCGGTTAACCGCGAGCAGATTTACGTAGCTGATGCCGGCCCACGGGGCCATTTCATGCCAGACAGGCAGGAACGGAACCCGAATCACGCGAAAGCCAAGGCGGCGCACCATTGCGGCAACTTGCTCGAGCTCGGATCGGTACAGCGGCGGGGCCCCAGGCAACTGCGCCTCGAAGAGAGCGAGGAGCCTGTTGGTCGCGAGGTTGCGTTGTTCCACGGCGGTTGCATGGTCAGTAGCGCGCCGAAGCAGGTCCGGCGCAACGGCAAGCATCCGGTTCTTGCCCAATCCGTCGAAGCAGCGGTCGGGGTTGCCGGGACAGTATTGCGCCTCGTAAGCGACCAGGGCATTGTCGAGCTCTTCATCGGCGGGCGGAGGCAGCGAAGAGAGACGGGCTCGCAACGCAGCGACGATGCGGGTGATCGCTTGAATGGACTGGTCATCAGCGCCATCACTGAGGAGTCGCCAAGTCCGTTCCCGCAATGCGGTCATGGATCCGGCCCCGTTGAGTCGCTCCAGCTCATGGAGCACTGCATCTATCAAATTCGTACTTCCGTAGACCGGCTGCGCGACCAGGGCGATCGAGTCGGCCGGCAGAAAGCTCACCAGGTAGTCAGCATGAGGGCCGACGGAGCTGAGATCGATCACCGAATCCGTTCCAAACTCCGTTCGGAGGATCCAGGAAACCTCCCGCGGCTCCAGGTCAGCTCCCCAATAAAGACGAGCTGTCTGACCGTGAAACAAAATGGTGTCCCCGGGCTTTCGTGGATCGCCGACCACCTGCAGGTCGCCGCCCTCCCATGACAGGCGGGACCGAACGAATATATCGCTCTTCATGTTGTCCAGGAGAGGAACGTTGGCCTCTCCGTCGCTGGCTCGCCCTTCGAAGAGGCGTCGCGGCGTCAGGATGCAGAGGCGGCCGCCTGCCTGGCCGGATTTCATGTGGTCCTGCACCCACGGATGGTCGTGGAGAGCGCCGCTGGGGCGAAGCTTGGGACGGCTCATACCATCCGGAAAATGGCGATCGAGAGCTGCCGGCCAGTTTCGCTGGTCAAAGCCGCCGGAGACGCGCAGCACAACCTCGATTGGGGGTACGAGCTTCGGCAAGACAACCTTGAGGACGTCGAGGGTATCGCCGGTTGGCTGGCGCCCAACGATGAAGCTCATCGGGTTGGCTGCCGCATGCAGGGCGGTGATTGGACGATCATCCGGAGCAGCGCGGAAGCCAGCGACCGTCGGACGATAGTGTATGTGGCAGGCGCGGAAGCTCTGCTGTTTCCGGACCAGGGAGGGTTCGAAGCGCAGGCCCTGAGAATGGAAATATGCTGCCAGCGACTCAGCCGATTGGCTGCACGCGTAAGTGATCACCCCCGGCTCGGTTGCCTCCGGGAACTGGCGGACATTCGGTATTGGAACGAGCGTTACCGTCTCTCCCAGACCCGGGAGAGAGAGGCCGAGAAGCGCCGCCACAATACAGATGGCGACAGGCTGCAAGCGCAACAGTCCGCTCACCGTGGTAAACGTCATCGATCACACCCCTAAAGCATCGGACTTGGCTCGTTGATCGCCCGACAGGGGCGCCGATCTCGCTGCCTTGTCTCTTAGTAAGAGAAGACGTCCACCGCATCGGGCCATGTTACCGGTGGAGAAGAGCTTTGTAACGAATTCCGGCAACACCTGTTACACTTACGAGAGCGGACGTCGAGCGATGTGCCGAACGATGCCGAAAGTGCAGTGGACGCCGCCATTGAGCAGCAGGCTTGCCCGGGCATCCACTGGAAACCCGGGCGCCGAGGACTCGAAGTAGACATGGCAAGTGGTATAGCCATGAAGGGCGCGGACAAGTTCCGACTCAAACCGCAGCCCGCGTGTGACCGGCAGCGCGTTGACCGCCGTCGGCCATCCGGCCGTTCTGAAAGAATAGACGATTGGGCGGGGGGGCGAAATTACTCCTCAATCAGAAAAGAGCCGAAATCTGTATTGCTGGCCCGAAGGGCCAAGGCCAACCCCTTGGCTGGCCTTGGCCTAGGACCGCCGGTAGTGTCTACTGCAGCGGCAGGTTACCCTGGGGGTCGACGCCGGCCTGCGAGGTACCGTCATCCACTCCGTTGGTCTCTTTCACTATGCAGGCAGCGGCAAGCCGGTCATTCTCGCTGAGTCGCACCATCATCACGCCGGAGGCGCTGCGGCCGACCTTCCGGACATCGCTTGAATCGGTCCGGATAATCTTGCCGGAAGTCGTGATG
>CAYLSS010000316.1:0-5828 GCA_964385765.1 uncultured Solibacteraceae bacterium | reverse complement strand
GGCCATCGCGCCGGCGCCGCCCAAAAACTCCCGACGAGAACTGTTTGACATGCCTGAATTCTATCGCGCCGCGTGATTGGGATGGAGTGACCACACTACAATGTGAAGCTATGCGGCAACTGCGCGCTATCCTCATCCTCTTCAGTGCCGCCGCGACCACGCTGGTCTGGGGACAGGAGAACTTCACCTATAGCCGCCTCGAAAGGGAAACGGTCCTCAAACGCCTTCGAAAGGTGGTCCCGGACAATGATGAGCGCCGCCGGCTGCTCGCGGAACTGTTCGCCGAGGCGGGCTGCTCTGGAGATCACCTCACCGAACAGCCGGTGCCAGGGGAGCAGTCGCCGAATATGGTCTGTACGCTGCCCGGCGAGACAGACCACGTCATTCTCGTCTCCGCTCACTACGACGCCGCTCCTGATAGTGAGGGAATCGCCGACAACTGGACCGGGGCCGCCCTGCTGCCCAGCTTCTATCAAAGCCTCAAGAACGACGACCGCAAGCACACTTATCTGTTTGCGGCCTTCGCCGGCGCTTCGAACGACCACGCCGGAGCCAGACATTATCTCGGTGGTCTTGACAAAAGCGATCTCGAAAAATACAGCGCGGCAGTGGTAGTGGACACCCTGGGACTCTCGTTCACCCGAGGCTGGGCGGATGACAGGCAATTGATCGCCCATCTGCGGACCATTTCATCCACTATCAAGCTGCCGATCGAGGCGAGCGAGTACAAGGACATCACCGGCGGCGCGCGTCCGTTCGAGAAGAAGAAAATACCGGCTATCACCATTCACTCGGTCAACGAATACAACTACGATGACTTGCGGAATGGGGAAGACACGCTCGATCGGATCAATCTTTACGAGTACTACGAGAGCTACATGCTGGCAGCAATGTATCTCGCGTATCTCGACATCAAGCTGGACTAAACTCCTGGAACATGGAGATTCCGGCCACCCCCGCCGCTCCGGCCTCGACGCATGTCCGTGCATTGGCCGGGGCGATCCCACCCAGCGCATACACGGGGATGCGCGAGGCCGCGCAGACTCGCCGCAAGTTGTCGAGGCCCTTCGGCGGTCCATAGGAAGGCTTTGAAGGCGACGGGAAGATCGGACTGTAGACGACGAAATCGGCTCCCGCCCGTTCAGCAGACAGGACCTCATCCAGGCAATGGCAGGAGACGCCGATCAGCGAGCCGGTCCGGAGCACGAGCCGCCAGCGGTTTGCAGGAACGGAGTTACCCGGCAGGTGAACCCCTCCGGCGCCGGTGCCGGCGACCACATCGGCGCGTCCATTGACCAGGATCCGGGATCCATGCGGGTTGGGCAGGGCCAGTACACGCTCGACCAGGTGCACCAGTAGACGGCCGGTCAGGTCTTTTTCACGAATCTGGATCAATTCGATGCCATCGGCGAGGCGGGCTTCGATGACTGCGAGTAATTCTTTCGTTCCACCCGCTGCGCGGCGATCAGTGATGTAGTATCGGCGCATGGCGTTAGCTTTGGGGCGGATCGATTGATTCGCTGCCGCCCCGGTTGACCGGCTAGCCGATCGGCTCATAGTAGCGCTCGCCCGCGCAGGACCGGCATAGCGTACGGCCGTCCTGTCGAACCTCGCGACTGAAATTGATTCCCTCGCCACAGGCGTCGCAAATCACCCGAGCGCCCTTGTAGCCCGGCAGATCCTCCGGTCCAACGCGAACCCGCACCCACTGATGATCGAACAACTCGACATCCGGCATTTCGCGATATGCCTTCATCTGTTGCTGGTTCTTGTCGCACAGTTCAGGGTGCAGTTCGCGGGCACGCTGCTTGGAAGTCTCCTTCGCGATGACACGAACGGCGCGGTTCTCGCGCAGGTCGCAGAACGTTGCCGCCACCTTGCCGAAGTCGCGGAACTTCAGGGCGCGCTTCCCAAGCCGGCATCCCGTAACCACGGTGACGGCGTCAGTTGCACAACGGTCGATCTCGACGAAAGTCACGAGACGCTTGCGGTCCCTGCCCGCGGGATCATCGAGCCCCAGCAGGCGAACTCCGTGAAGCGCCATTCGAAGGCCCAGAATCTGTCCGGCGCAGATGTGCCCATGTGCCTGTTCGGCCATTGCGACATACTCGTCAAACGTCTTCATTCGGTTCCTCCAGCGCCACTTCTTCGCGGGGAAAGATATGCATGCTCCCAGGTGGAAACTCTATGGTCCACTCCTCCCCTTCATTATGGCCCCGGAGCGCGGCTTCCGTGTGATGCTGTTCAACAACGAATCCGCCGCTGAACTCCATTCGCCGGAAGCGTGGGGTTTCGACCACACGCTCCAATGCAGCGACGCACCCCCCCGCCGTTCTCCCTGGGACGGCGCGCAACAGATCCGGCCTGAGCGCCAGCGTCACTTCATCTCCCGGCTTCGCCTTCCCATACGGGGGACCGGTGATCTCGCCACCTCCGACAGCCAGCCGCGCGAAAGATTCCCGGTCATCGACGACACAAGCATGCACGAAGCAATAGCGTCCCAGTAAGCGTGCAACTCTCACGCTCGCCGGCCGTGCGAGCACTTCACCAGGCGTCCCGCTCTGTACGACAAGACCTTCGAGCAAGACGAGCATTCGGTCGCCCAATTCGAAACACTCCTCGAGATCGTGGGTAACCAGCAGGATGGGCGTATCGAAGTCCCGGCGGATCTGCCGCAGCACGGCGTAGAGATCGGCGCGAAGGGGTGCGTCGAGGCCGCGGGCCGGTTCGTCTAATAACAGGATGCGGGGCTCCCCGATAAGGGCCCTGGCGATCGAGCAGCGCTGCTTCTGCCCGCCCGATACTTCATGAGGCCGCCGTCCGGCGACGTTGGACAGCCGGAAGCGCTCTAACTCGCGCGAGACTCGGGCGCTGCGGACCGCGGCCGGCAGCCGGCTGGAGCCAAATTCCAGATTCTGCCGCAGCGTCATGTGAGGGAAGAGCGCGTAGTTCTGGAAAACGTAGCCGCAGTGACGCTCCCGCGCAGGGAGATTCACGCCGGCGCCGCTATCGAACAGCACCTGATCATCAATGACGATGCGCCCCCGATCTGGCTTGACGAAGCCGGCGATGGAATCGAGGGTGAGGGTCTTGCCGGATCCGCTGGGACCAAACAGAACGGTTACCCCGGCGTCCGCTTCTACATCCACTGATAACTCGAAGCCCGCCGAGTCACCCGCGGCTGGGTAGCGTTTCGAGATGGCGACCCGGATCATCCGTGGGCCTGTCTGGGACCATAGTGGTTGGCCAGCCAAAGCAGCGCCAGGGCAACGGCCGAAATAATGATCACCAAAGTACGCGCCAGCTCTCCGTTGCCTGCCGCCACGGCGTCGTAGATTGCCACGGCTACGGTCTGCGTCCGGCCGGGAATGTTGCCGGCAATCATGATGGTCACCCCGAAATCGCCTAGCGAGCGAGCGAATGCGAGAGCCCCGGCGGCCAGAATGGCGCGCTGCGCAAGCGGCAACGTGATGCGCCAGAAAACGCGCCACTCCGACGCTCCAAGATTCCTCGCCGCCCGTTCGTAGCTGCGATCCACACTCTCCAGCCCCGCGCGGGCCGACTTCACCAGCAGCGGAGTCGAATGAAAAAGCGCTGCAACCACAGCCGCCTTCCAGGTGAAAACAAGAGGTTCGCCCGCAATCGTTTCATAGATCCGTCCCACGGGGCTGTTGCGGCCGAGCACGACCAACAGGTAGTAGCCCAGAACCGTCGGCGGAAGCACCAGGGGTAGCGTCACGGCGGCATCGAGCGCATTCTTCCCGCGGAATTCGCGGTTGGCCAGCAGATAGGCAAGCAGCAGGCCGACCACCATCGCAATCACCGTCGAAAGTGTGGCCACCCGAAGGCTCAGCCAAAGCGGGAACCAGTCGATTTGCATCGGAAGCCGATTATACCCGGGGCGGCGTTGTGACCACTAGAGCCTTGGCGGGCTCCGGGGAAAGCCCCTGGTAGGCGTGAGGTTCGAAGCCGTCGAAGTAAACGCTGTCGCCCGTCTCGAGCACGAGTTCCTCGCCGGCAATGTGAAGAACGAGCGCTCCTGAATAGACGTGGAGAAACTCAGCGCCATCGTGACTGTGTTTCTGTACTTCGTCCGCCGACCGAAGTGGAAAGTCGGCAAGATAGGCGTCCAGGCTCTTGTTCTGCGCGGAAAAGGCGAGCGATTCGAAGAAGAAGTTCGGCTTCGGCGAGTCCGGGCGGTCAGGGAAGCGGATGCGCTCAGCCGCTCGGACGATCGAAAAGACCGGATGGCGCGGACCGGTGCCGAAAAAATGCTCCAAGCCCACATCGAATACCATCGCGATCCGAGCCAGAGTCGGCAGCGTCGGAATGAGCTTCCCGTTCTCGAGCTGCGAAAGCATCGAAGCCGACAATCCCGTGTGCTTGCCCAAGTCAACGAGGCCGATCTTCTTACGCAGTCGTAGCTGACGAAGCTTGCTTCCGATCTGGTAGGACGACAGGATCCGGCGGATTGTCTCTTCCGAGCTTTCACTTTCCATAACTATCGTTTTACCACGGCTACAATCAGCTTCAAGTTTTTTATTCCACATAAAACATGATTCAGTGTCACAGAAACCAACCCTTCCGTTCTCCACTCAAATGACCAGAGGAAATCATGGAGACAACAAACACACGGAGCAAAATTGATTCTGGTCTGGTCGAGGAAAGTCTGTTGGTGGAGAGAGCGCAGGACGGCGATGACAATGCTTTCATGGAACTCGTGTCCCGGAACAGAGTGAATCTGATGAAGCTCGCGCTCTCAATTCTCCGGAACCGGGAGGACGCCGAGGACGAGTTGCAGAACGCCGTTTGGAAGGCGTACCAGCATATCGGGCGTTTTCAGCAAGATGCGCGATTCTCCACGTGGATGACCCGTATTGTGGTGAATCAGTGCCTGATGCGCATCCGCAAGAACAAGAGAGCCCGGCTCCTGCACATGGATGACGTGATGATCGGCGACGAATCAGGGACCCTGGAGCTTCAGGATGACCGCCGGACGCCGGAGGATGCAATAGCCGAGAGCGAGCTCGGAGATGTTCTGAATCGGGAGATCGGCCGAGTTCCGCCCTTGCTCCGTAACGTGTTTGTCTTGAGGGACGTGCAAGAACTGCCGATGCCGGAGGTAGCGGAACGTCTCGGAATCAGTGTGGCTGCAGCCAAGTCCCGTCTGCTTCGTGCACGCAAGGAACTCCGTTATCGAATGGAACGCCATATGGGTCGGCTTGGTCCTGCAACATTTCTCGCAAAGGCTTGATATTGTATTGCTTACGCGGTGATACAATGTTAGAGTGTTGGCTTGGCTGCGTCGCAGCCAGCGGATTTGTCAGGGTTGAAGTTTTCTGCACGCCCTATGACACAATGGATCATCGCGTCCTCTCTGAAGTCGTCTCCGCAGACCTGTTATCGGGCCGCGGGACCCTGGGAGATTCACCCGGCTTGGCGATTTCCCAGATCTGCCGATCGGCAGTCAGTTCGATGCACCTGTCGGACGCGCTCCTCTGTCCGAGAGTTTCTGGCTGGGTGGAAGCATGTCATAGCGAGAGCAGCCGCTGGAGCGGATCCGATATCGACGAGGCGCGAGCCACCTTCGGATCTCCGGTCCGGCTTGTGGTCGGCGATCTGGCGGACCATCCCGTTTTTCGGTCCAGTTGCCTTGTTACAGGATCACGCTCGCTTCGAGCCTGCGTTTCGATTCCTCTCGGCGCAACACCCCGGCTGACTGGATGGTTTATGGCTTTTTGCCGGCAACCCCGCCAGTGGACGGCAAGCGACTTGAATGCGCTACAGCAGATTGCGGATCTAATCGCCAGGCACGTGCAAGCGACGAT
>CAYLSS010000315.1:0-5849 GCA_964385765.1 uncultured Solibacteraceae bacterium | reverse complement strand
CTGGTTGCCGACAATTGCCGACTTCTGCGGAGTGGCGCCGCCGGCTCGCCACCTCGACGGCAAGTCCATCCGCGAAGTCATCCTCACGGCGGACGCGCCAAGCCCGCACTCCAGCTTCTATTGGCAACTCGGCGCCGGCGGCAATCCCCAATGGGTCGTCCGCGAAGGCGACTGGAAGCTGCTCGGCAATCCGCGCGACCGATCCAACAAAGCGCCGCTTACCAATGACGACCAACTTTTCCTGTCCAACCTGGCGCGCGATCCGTCTGAGATGAAGAACCTGCGCCGCAATCACCCAGAAGTCCTCCAGCGCCTGCTGGCACTGCGCGCTTCGTACGTTGATGGTCTAACTGCGACCGAATAGCGTGGTTACCATCGATGCCGGCGATGCGGCATACCCGACGTCGGCTGGCGCTTGCCGCCGCTGCTGGAGCAAGTTTCAGGTTGACGAAGCTAAATGCACGGAACGGTCAAAATGTGCCGACTGATCTTCAACTGGAGCTTTTCGTTTTCAATACTCGGGCTACGGGTATAAAATAGGAGATATCTTCAAGCGAATGATCGGGTGAACCGAGGGGGCAATCACCATGATGGTTGAAGAACAAAGCGCCATTCAGAAGCTCGAGCCGATGGCGCATGGTCGGACGGACCTCCGCAAGCGCAAGCCCAAACAGCTTGCGATCATCAACGAAAACCGCACAGGTTGCGCGGGATCTCCGGTTTGCATCGACTATTGCCCGGTAGAAGCGTGCATGTTCTGGGTGCCAGACGAAGAAAACCCGCCGTTTGGACGAATCGAGGTCGACAAGGCTCTGTGCATCGGATGCGCTAAGTGCACCAGCAAGGGTCCGGACGGGACTTTTCTTGATGGCTGCCCGTGGAACGCCATCGATATGGTGGACACCAAGGAATGGGAAGCCGAGTGGGAAGTCGAATTGCCCGAGAAGCCGGACCGGCCCGTCAGCGAGTGGGGTTCAGTTCCGATCGAGCACGTATAGCTTGGGCGGTCAGAATCGCCTGCCGGGCGATGCGCTCTGGCATGGACTGCTTAGGCCGCTGGAACGGCTCTATAACCGCAAGGTCTTCCTCTCGTCCCACTAAATAAAGACCACGAAGCGCTTCCCATATCTGGATTTCGCTGGACCGTATTTCAACAAGTGGATCTCCGGCCTCGACAATAGAGCCGTCGCTCTTTAATACTGAGAAAACGGTACCCGCAAACGGAGCTCGCACGTCGAATTCGCTACGGTCCTCAGCGCTAATTCGCGCCAGAAGAGCGCCCTTAGTAACAGACCGTCCAATCTCCACCGCTACGGAGACTCGTCCCGATTTTCGCACTTGAACGACATACGGTTGTAGTATGTCCCTAAGAACTGGACGACCCCTCGGATCGCCATGGCGGACGAGAGAAAGAGCGGCATTCCGCTGTACGATGGGATTAGTGTCCCGCAAGAGCCTGAGGAGAGCGCTTCGAAACAATTCCGAGCGGTTATCCTGGCCAAGGGTCCAAGCGACCGTCGCACGGATCTCGGGAGCCGGGTGATCCGCCAACTCGACCAGACGAGGGTGATATCGCTTAGCGGAGATGAGGCCGGCGGTCACCTGTTCGGATAATTGTGACAGAGCGTGCTGTATCTTGCGGGGGCGATCTTCCATGTGGAGATAGCGCTCAATCTCCTCATCGGAAAGCCGGCGACCAAACCAGGTTTGTTGCCAAACCAAATAAGGAACGATCACAGCGGCCACGGCGGCAGCAGTCATCAGGAGAACTGATCGCCGCGATCGACGCGGTACAGCATCCCCTCGGCGCCCGGAACCGACACTCACGCGAGCCTCCCGGCCATAGAACATTCGGCGAGATCAGGCACCTTTTTTGTCCCTTTGCTTCAGAAGCTCTTTGAAGTCACCGCGCCGGAATGAACGAAGAAGCCGCAACCCGAAACTCACCGCATACAACATGCAGACCACCACTAGAAACAAGGCATCCAGACCTTGTCTAACAAGTTGGCCGGTAACCAGGATCCAGGCAATGACGGCGAGAGCCCCGAGAGCGAGACTGCCGCTAAACACCCAGATGAGGATTCTCTCCATCATAGTTGGTGCTCCCTCGGAGATTGCTGTTGGCGCCAATGATGCGTCGCTCACTAACCTTTATCCTTCGGCAGTTGAATTTGATGCTCGATTCGGCCGCGGTTTGCCGCTTCGATTCCCTTCCCGGTGATTGTGAAGAAGTCGCTACCACGGCTCTCCAGCAGACCCGAACTGACAAGGTCTTCTGTTATGTCGAAAACCTTCCTGCGACGGGCCTGGTCATCTCCTGCGATTAATTCAAGAAAGGTGTGCAGATCCCATCCCTTCTCGGAATCCTGCTGAAACAGTCTGAGGATCTTGAGTGCGATCTCGTTCGCGCTATCGATTGTCATAAGCCCTCGGCCAGAGGCACTGCGGCGCCCCCGATAGTTCCGGACCGGCCCTTCATCGTCTCTCGTCCAACTCTTCCGGATCTCTATGGCGAAACGCCAGCACATAGACCCCGCAGAACATGCCGACCGCCGGAACCAGCAGAATTAAGATCGCAACATCCAGGGCCGCAGCCGCTTCAACACCCTGAGCCGCCGCCACCTCGCGGCACATCGGACACTGTCCCAAAATCGGAACTGAAGTGACGCACCATGTGGCCGCCTGAGCGCACAATCTGAACATGGATCTCGACATAGTTAGCGCACTCTTAGCTCCAGCAGCCGAAAGCTGTCTGGAAAGAAAACGCTGAGGAGAGACATCACCACCACTACTGCCGGTACGATGGACAATATCAGCGCCATCCTCTCGAACTTGAGATGCATGAAATAGGCGACAATCAGCGCCGCCTTCACAATTGACAGAACCATCAAGAGAACTAGCATGGCGCCCGCCGAAAACAACTGCACATAGGCCAGCACAACCTCCACTCCGGTCAGGACAAGCAGATAACCCCAGACCGCGGCATACAACCGGACATTGTTTGCACTGCTGGTAGCCATTCCGTCTCCTTATTCCACCCCGACTGACAACAGATAGACCAAGGGGAAGATAAACATCCAGACGAGATCGACAAAGTGCCAGTACAGGCCGCTGATCTCCACATCCTCATGGCCAAACCGTCCCCGTGCGACACCCGCCGCAATGACCGCCAAATAAATAAGACCGCTTGCCACATGCAGCATGTGCAACCCGGTGAGCGTGAAAAACGTGGCGCCGAATAGGGGAACGCCCCACGGATTCTCCCACAGCCGAACACCTTCGTGCATCAGACCGAGCCATTCGTTCACGTGCAGGACAATGAAGCCAAACCCACCGAGTATGGTGAGGAGAATGTATCGGATGGTGCCTGACGATTCGCCGCGCTCCGAAGCGTTAACAGCCATTACCATCGTCAGACTCGATGAAAGCAAAAAGAGAGTCATTACGGTGGCCAACACGATCGAAGGCCAGAAGTGAAACGGCGCCGGCCAGTTCTCATTCGCGACACGAAGATAACTATAACCCACCAGCAGCGCCGCGAACGTAAGCGAGTCGGAGGCTATGAACAGCCACATTCCAAGCTTCTTGTGTCCTACGGCATAGGGCGATACGCCCCCATTCCACTCCGCGGATCCGAGAACTCCGATTCTGGCCTCAGCCATGTTTGAACCTCCTCAAATACCAGCTTGACCGTTGTCCCATCTCTTCACCTCGCCCAAACGAAAAGCAGCAGAACGAGATAGATATACAGGCCATCCATGAAATGCCAATAGATAGCGGTTACCTCGATCCACCGCCTCGCCGCTGATTCGGCCAGAGCCCTCTCTCCTGCCGGCGCTTTCGCAAACTCAGCCCCTCGCGTTCTCGCAGTCGCGGCAGCCAGCGCAACCACCCCTCCCAACAGGTGGATGCCATGAAGTCCCGTCAAAAGGTAGAAGAAAGAACTGTGGGGATTCGTGCCAAGATAGACTCCACTATCCGCGAGTCGGCTCCACACCAGAACTTGACCGCCCACGAAGATGAGTCCCAGGACAAGCGTGGCCGCGAGCCACTTTTGCAGCGCCGCCGGCGTCCCACCCCGAGCCGAACTAACGATGCACGATCTGCGCGCCATTTCCATGGTGCAACTGCTGACCACCAGCACTGCAGCAGTCACAATAAGCAACGGTGGGACCTTAGTCGCCTGCCAGTCCGTGCTCACTCCCTGACGGAACACGTAGGCACTGGTAAGCCCAAGGAAGAGCATCGAGATACTCGCCAGCCCCAGCAAGATCCCGAGCCGGCAGGTCGCCAGAGACGGACGCCGCTTCCCTCCTCCACGACCATCATTTCCCCAATCACGGCCGCGGCCACCATCACGACCGCCGTCGGCTGTGTCGCCCGGTGACGGCCTCGGTTCCTGCGGTGTTACCGTTGTTGCCATTACGCTAATGACTAACCCTCTCAGGAGGCGCGGTTTGCATCGTGTAGTCCTTCTCGGCGCCAGGTACGCTGTATTCATAGGGACCGTGGTTGACTATTGGTTCAGTCGCCCCGAAATTGTCATGAGGAGGTGGCGAATCGACCGTCCATTCGAGGGACGTCGACTCCCATGGGTTCACTGTCGCCTTTGCGCCGCGCCACATCGACCAGAAGAAGTTTAAGAAGAACAGTACCTGGGCCACTATCGTTACAAATGCCGCCATTGTGATGAATATGTGTAGCGGCTGAAGCCCCTCAAGATACTTGAAGTCAGTAAGTTGAGCATACCGTCGAGGCGCTCCTTCCACGCCTAGAAAATGCATTGGCATGAAGATTGCATAGACACCGATCAAAGATAGCCAAAAATGGACCTTTCCAAGTCCCTCGCTCATCATTCGTCCAAACATTTTCGGAAACCAGTAATACATCCCTCCAAAAATCCCAAAGATCGCAGCCACTCCCATGATGATATGAAAATGCGCGACTACGAAATAGGTGTCATGCAGGAAAATGTCAATCGCCGGCTGAGCCAGTAGCAGTCCGGTCACGCCTCCGGAGACGAAGAGAGACACGAATCCGATCGAGAACAGCATCGCCGTCGTGAGTCGAATGCGGCCGCCCCACAACGTGGCCAACCAATTGAAGGTCTTGATGGCTGAGGGAACACCTACTGCCATCGTGGTTATCGAGAACGCCATCGATGAGTAGGGGCTCATTCCGCTCATGAACATATGGTGACCCCAGACGATATAGCTGATGAAGCCGATGCCGAAGATGGCGCCGACCATCGCCTTATATGCGAAGATAGGCCGACGCGCGAAGGTGCAGATCAGGTGCGAAGTCACGCCCATCCCGGGGAGGATCGCGATATATACCTCCGGGTGACCGAAGAACCAGAATAGATGCTGCCAGAGCAGTGGGGACCCGCCCTCATTCGGAATCACCTGGTCGCTTACCACCAGACCGCTGGGAATAAAGAAACTCGTTCCGCCAACCCGGTCAAGCAGGAGCAGGATGCCGCCGGCCAGCAGTACTGGAAACGCCAGAAGAGCAAGGATTGCCGTAGTGAACCAGGCCCACACAGTCAGCGGCATCCGCATCAGGGACATGCCTTTTGCGCGCAGTTGGAGAGTGGTAGTAAGGAAGTTGAGCGACGTTAACAGCGACGCGACGCAGAAGATCGCAATACTGACTATCCATAAGGTCTGTCCCAGGCCGAGTCCGGGACCGGCGATCTCGCCGAGAGCGCTAAGCGGCGCATAGCCGGTCCAGCCCGAAATCGGCGCGCCTCCCGTGGCAAAAAGAGCCGCCATCATCACCACGAAAGCGACAAACGTCACCCAGAATGAAAGCATGTTGATGACTGGGAATGCCATGTCGCGCGCCCC
>CAYLSS010000314.1:0-5849 GCA_964385765.1 uncultured Solibacteraceae bacterium | reverse complement strand
AGACGCCGTCCTGCGGGCGTTCCGGACTGCCTATGTTCAGACCCGAGACATGATCAATCGAGTGCGACCAGGTGTAGGATGCGAGAAACGAGAAGCCCCGGCTGAAACGGCGACGCAAGCTGAGCTGCAAACCGTCATACCAGGACTTGAATTTGGAGTGCGTGGGCCGCACGAGAGAGAATTCGGGGAATACCCGGCCATTGCGCGACGTCTGCCCGGGTTCGACAATTCCGGGATTCGCTTCGAGGAAGCCAGTCTGGTTGAAGCCGCGCGAGCCGACATATCCCGCCTCAAACACCATGTCCGGGCCCAATTGCCGCTGCAGACTGACATTGAAGTGATGCGAAACCGGTGTGTTGAACTCTTCGGTGAGGTCCCATCCGATAAACAGCACCGGTGATGGGAAACCCTGTCTCTGGAGGCCGCCGGGTGTGTCGAAGAAGGGGTCAGCGAGATGGGGCGTTGTCTGGCTGTTCGAGAAATCGAGTTGAGTCAGCGGGTTAAAGGGCGGAGCCAGAATGCTTTGGAAGATGTCGCCCTGCTGTGGCGTGGCGTCATAGAACATGCCCCAACCGGCGCGAAGAGAAGTGGAGCCGTCACCGAACAGATCCCATGCCACCCCGGCTCGTGGCGCGAAGTTGTTCGAATCCGTGTCGATGATTCCCCGCCCGACGCCCGGATCGCCCGGAAACACCAGCCCGGCCGGCGCTTCTGGAAACACCTGTGACTGGACGCCGGGGAGCCATCCATTGACCCGGTCTTCAGCATCCTTGAACGGGATCGGCAGCTCATAGCGAAGGCCGGCATTGATCGTGATTCGCGGGGAGACCCTGAATCGGTCCTGCAGGTAGAAGCCGTACAGCCAGCCCTCGCCGTCCTTGATCGGATCTCCGCCACCCTGGCGGTACCGACGTGAAAGCCCCAACAGAAAGTCGGCCGCGGCCGAGTCCGTAAAAGCGCCATTAAACGTGTGGTCCCCGTTGGGACGGTTCAAGAACGCCACCCGGACCTGCTCATGCAGAACCTGACCGCCGAACTTCAACTGGTGGCGGCCGGCGATCTTACTGAAGTCGTCAGAGAAGCTGAAGGCATTGTTCACCCGCTCGGAGAAGATCTGCTGCCCGTCGCCCACACTGAAAAATCCGCTCAGACTGACGAATGGAACGCCCACGGCGGTAGGTTGCGTGTTCTCGGTCTGGAAGCCGAACTCCGCGGCGGGTATTCCGCTGGTGGTTTGTGGCTTGGCGAAGATCCGGTTGAAGGAAAACCGAGCCACATTAAAGGCGCTGGCGCCCGCGAAGTACGTGTGGCTGAACATCACGTCTTGCAGCCGCGATTCGAAATCCTGCCCCACCGGCGAGAAGTTGGAGCCGCCGAGCGGATTTTGGTCCCGCTGGTCGGCGAACAGGTAGCGGCCGAACACGCGGTTCTTCTCGTTAGCATATAGGTCCGAGCGAACTCCGAACTGGTCGCGGTCATCTTCGCGTGCCGGGGAGCGAGACACGCGATTCCCGTCCAGATTGGATAAAGGGACGAAGGCGTTAAGCAAACTCTGTGCCACCGGATCCAGCCGGTCCTGTGGGATTGCGTTGCCCGGGAATGGCTGCCCGGTTACCGGATCGGTGATGATCCCGCCGCCCGAGAAGTCGCCGTTGCGTTCCGCCTCAGTCAAAACGACGCGCGTGTCCGTCTGCCCCTCCTCATTGCGGAAGCCTTCATAGAAACCGAAGACAAAAAATTTGTCCTTCTTCACCGGACCGCCGGCCGCGCCGCCGAACTGGAACTGTTCAAGCGGCGGGGTTTCCACTGCGAAAAAATTGCGTGCGTCCAGTGCGTCGTCACGGTTGAAGAGCCATCCGCTGCCGTGCCACTGATTTGTGCCCGACTTTGTGACAACGTCCACGACCGAACCCGAATTCCGACCGTACTCGGCGGAGTAGTTGTGCGTGAGGATCTTGAATTCCTCAATGGCGTCCGGCGGAGGGCGCAGCACGAATCCCGAGTTGAACGTGTCATTGTTGGTCGCACCGTCAAGCAGGAAGTTATTGGACTGGTTCCGCTGCCCGTTGACGCTGAATCCGCCGGTGACCGCGCCGAAGCCGCCTGGCGTCGCATCGCCGGGAGCACCCCCGAGGGCATCTGGCGGCGCCACGACCCCCGGCATCAGTGTCCCCAATTGAGCGAAATTGCGTCCGTTCAGCGGGAGTTCCACGATCTTCCGGTTGTCAATCACGAGACCCTGGCTGATTTCGGTGGTCTCAACCAATGGCGGCGCCGCGGTCACCTCGACATTCGTTTCTATCCCCCCAATCGGGAGTTCAAAGTCCACGCGCACCGTTTGGTTTGTGTTCACCCGCACGCCGCGCCGCGCTACCTGCTGGAAGCCCGGTCGTGATGCTACCACCTCGTAGGTTCCGGGACTCAGCAGCGGGACAGCGTAGAATCCGTCGGCTGCTGATACCGTGGAACGGACGCTTCCGGTCTCTTCGTTCGTTACTGTGATCGCCGCTTCGGCAATCGTACTTTGTGTGGGATCAGTGACTTGTCCGGTAACCGAACCTGTCGCCTGCGCGAACAAAGGAACTTGCCAGCCGGCAAACGTAAGGATCCAGCAAGTAAGGCAGCCTCTAAGAAGTTTGTAGATAGACATAGTTGAAATCATGGATCTTTTTCGTCGGAGCCTCGCTCCGATGCGCGGTCGCGACGATCATGGCCGGGGGCGCATTCCACCCCCCCTAGCCACCGGTCGTAGCGGCTCATTGCGGCGCGAGACTCACCTTAGATCTTGACCTTAGCGTCCAGAAGAAACAGTTTGATGAACTAACCGCAACGGTACGGTTACGCCGGCTGCAGAATGCCGGCAGCGGCTACTTGACCGTTGGCCATGTGGGTCTGGCATCGGAGGATGCCCGCGCCAAGGGCCACGGCGATCCCTAAGAGCAGAATACCAGTGATGTTCTGGACAGTCCGCATGGTGATCTTATGCAGAAAACGAGTCCCAATCAGAACTCCGGTGAAGCCAGCAAGCACACCGCTCACAATAAGGGGCCATTGCCCGGCCCCGACGGGGTTCGCATCTCCTGTGGCGGAGAACAGGATGGCGTAGGAGCCAATCCGCACGAGGTCCACGCGGAGCCCGATGACGGCTGCTCCCCACGAACGCCTCCGTAGAAAGACCCGTCTTCACCAAGAATGCCGCCCGGAGCGCGCCCTGGTGGCCGGAGAAGCCTCCGAAAAACCGGAGAGAACGCCGCCCAGGGGCAGGAACTTCCGATCGAACTCGAGTTCGCGAAGTCTCGGGAGCAACTCAAACAGAGCAAAGGTCAGCATCAGCGCCTTCATGACGAGCTTGATCGGGGTGATGACCGCGGTCCGCGGGCCGAGAGAATAGGTCGCCAGCTCTCCAAGATCAGAAACGTAGCCAAGGCCGGCGACGCCGACGGAAGCCGCGATGATGGCGGGCACGCCGAAACTGAGGACAATTCCCCCAACGGCATGCCTTCCGATCAGGGTGACCTTGAAAAGACTGTTCGCGCCATGCACCAAGGCGGTTGCGGCTACTGCAACGTCAACCGGGAAGAACAGGGTGAACACCGGCAACAGGAGGGCCCCCAGGCCAAAACCAGAGTACAGTGTCAGGGCGGAAGCGGACGCCGCCGCAACCACCACCAGGACGAAGGACAATACTCCAGCCTCATTCACGGCGAACTGGAACCTCTCAGTCCTCCCAGGAATCCGGCAGCAGTGCGCACCTCAGCCGCGCTCAGCACGAAGCAGCCCGCGCCGTTCCCGCTAGCCGATACCCCAACCCGCGACGAGAGACCCGAAGAGGATGCCAGTCAGCAGGACTGGAAAGGTGATGCCCAGTCCTTCTTCCGGTCTCGCTTTCCGGACGACTCGGAGGCTATAGAACACGGACGCCGCCACGAGCGCCGTTCCCACTATGGAGACGACCTGCAAGGGAACGAAGGCTAGAGGCGTAGCCACCCGACCTCCACTGATTGCGGTCGCGGTTTCAACTCCGGCGAAATCCGCCAGAGCGCCCGGTACAAACTGACCCCAACTGGCCATCTTCGCCAAGCCCTTAGCCATATGGCCAGCCGCGACGATCACAACCACGGGCAACGCAAGTCTTCTCCACGCCAACCCGAGATTCCGCTCCGCCCCACAGATGACACCGATACCGCCAAGCAGCAGCCAGAAGGCAAGGGGAAAACCAATCAGGCGCCATATTCCCATCACCCACCCGCCAAGGGCAGGATCGCCCAACGCCGCGGTAATTCGTTCCGGCACAAACGCAAACGCCTTGCTGGCCGCGGCCCATTCCGAGCACAACTCGTAGGTGACGAATCCCGAGACGATCATGACGAACAAGGTCACGGGCCACGAGGCCATCGACTCGTACCGGTCGGCTCGGCTAAACGGCCTGCGGAGGAGCAGCCGCAGGTTGCCCGGGCCACATGCCTTGAAACACTGGCCGCATAGCAGACAGTCGGCGTTGTCGTCGAGCTTCTCCGGGTTGAGCAGGCTCGGGCAACTCCGCGCGTCGGCGGCGTGGCGTTTGGCTGGGTGAACGCAGTCCTTCGACCGGCAAGCCGCACAGGTGTCCGCGTCACCGGAGCGGACGGCGAGCATCCCACCGCGGCCGTACGTTCCCAAAAGCAGGCCGACCGGACAGAAGGCGCGGCAAAAGGCGCGGTCCGACCAGATCAGCGCGGTCACGGCCGCGAGACCGAGCATCGTCCAGAGGAAGATGGACGTGCCACCCGGATTCCGATTCAGATCGAAGCCGGCGACCAGGAACTGGAGGATGAAGTAAAAGGCCACGATAAGCCCGCCCGCGCGCAGCCAACGGCTGAGCTTTCGCTGCCCGATTCCAAGCCGCCGGGCGAGGCGCTCCGCCACGCTGGACACCAGCTCCAGCGGACAGACAGCGCACCAGGCACGGCTGAACAGCACCGCCGTCCAGACCATGGCCGGCCACCAGAGCCCCCAGATGATCAGCGTGACGAGGTTCGTTTTTGCGAACAGCTTGCCGGGCACGTCTTCGGGGGGAAATTGCCTCCAGCCGAGAATGGCCAGACAGATGAACAGAACCAGAAGAACGGCTTGAAAAGCATATGGGAACGCCCTGGACAGCACGAGGCGGCGCACGGGGGTAAATTGAAGCAGGTCGACAACTGGAGAAGCGGCCTGGTAGGAACGCGCGGAGTTGACAGTCTGTGATACCATTATCAGCTATCGATATCGTAACGAGAAAAGATGGTTGCGGCAACCGCGTTCCTGTGGTATTGTAACGAGTCTGTAATAGTTAAATCGTGAAGAAGAAGCAGCCGCGAGTGGACTTCGTCCAGCTTCATATCCTGCATCACGCGCAGGAGCAAGACCTGTACGGCCTGTGGATGATCGAAGAGCTGGGCGAGCACGGCTACAAGCTAAGTGCGAGCCAGCTCTACCCGAAGTTCCACAAGCTGGAGGGCGAGGGGTTGCTGAGGCGGTTCGAGCAGGTGGTGAATGGCAAGCGGCGCAAGTACTACCGGGCCACCGCGGCGGGCAAGCGCTACTTCCGGCAGCAGAAGAAGAAGCTGATGGAGTTGGCCGGAGAAGCGCTGAGCGCAGCCGAGATCCGCAAAGTGCTGGAGATGCGGCTGGCGCGGGACGGCCGGAAGCAATCTCAAAATAGATCGAGCTGAGAAGGACTGGGAAAACTACCGTGTTCAAAATCATGCGAATCGCAGGAGCGGTTGGAGTGTGCCTGGCCGCCGCCGGGTTAGTGGAGGCACAGAGCAGTCCCGTGACCATCCAGCAGGCCGTCGAGCAGGCGGCGAAGAACTACCCGGCGATCCGGG
>CAYLSS010000313.1:0-5855 GCA_964385765.1 uncultured Solibacteraceae bacterium | reverse complement strand
CTGAAGTCGCTGCGCTAGCCTCGTCGGTCCAGTGATCGCCGGCAATCTTCCGGCCTCCGGCTTCAGTAGATTCCGGCGATCGCATCCATCACCCCCATAATCTGCCGTCCGTACTGAATCGCCACGCGAGGCGCGGTCAGCAGGATCGGGAGCGCTCCGAGCCAGCGATTCTGAGGCAGCCAGCCGACCGCCACCAGGATCAGCAGCGGAGAAAAGATCCGGCCGTAGTTATAGACCGTCGCCCACACATCTGGTCGCTGTACGAAGATGGCCAGCAAGGCGAACAGGAGGGCCGACACTGCAATCGGGTCCGTCTTGCGCTTCCACACAAGCAGTATGGCGAACACAATTGCCAGAAGCATTCCGAGCAGCGCCACCGCATCGGCGAATCGGACCACGGACGCCAGGGGCACTTCGGGCGAATACTCTACCGGATTCAACAAAAAGTGGAACAGGCTGCTCAGAGGGCTGGTTTCGGTTGAATATGCCGCGGATCCGATGGTCAATTGAATATAGAGGTTCCATAGCAGCGACGGAATCGTGGTTGTCGCAAACAGCGCCGCGAATCGCCAGTTCCGCCAAATCGTGCAGTAGAAAAGATAAGAGATCGTCAGCAGAATGCCGATCTCGCGAGCCAGAGGCGCCAGGGTGAGGATAACGTAGAGCTGCCAGGACGGCCGGCGAATCGCGTAAAGCGCATAGCCGACGCAAAGCGCGGCCAGCACGTGGTCCAGCGTCAGTCGATCGATGAATACCAGGCTGGCGGGCAATACAACAAACAGCACCAACCACCACTCCGAGAGTCCGGACGTGGTCACGTAGCCGCCCAGCCACCAAAGTCCCAGAAACAGAAACAGAAATCCGGCCGTGACATAGCAGAAGTGAATCACACGCTCGCGACCGGCGCTCATCAGGTAGGCCATACCGGGCAGAAGTATCCGGCGATAGCGCGTCTCGGGCGCCTCGATGTACGGAAGCATCTCGCCCGGAATGGGTTCATGGGCGATCAAGTGATAGAACTGCGCATCGAAACCGTGGCTGTCAGGGAAGCGATAGATATCTTCGTCGTCCAGTTCGGGAGGGAGACGGTGCAGGCCGCCGGTGCAAAAAAGGGCCGTCCAGTTGCCCCGGTAGTTGACTGAAACCGTGATGTATTGCCAGCAGAGAGCGACAAGAACGCAGAGACCGGCGATCGTGAATCTCCCCATGAAGTAAACCCCCAGTATGGCATTTCGATGCTGCCCTCAGGCAACTGCGCCACCGAACTGAGCCTGGTGAATCGGGTAAGAATATAGGTCACATGCGCCAGATCCGCCAGGGGGCCAAACGTTGGCTCGTAGCTGCCGTGATGCTTGCCCTGCCGGTGATCCTCCTGGCCAGTGCGATTCGCAGTTTGCGGGAGTTGCCGGAAACCGCCGGCGCCTACCTGAGGGCTCGCGCCGTGACACTGGCTACCCGGTTGGAGCACCTGCCCTCGGCGGAGGTTGGCGACCAGTTCTTCGAGATGCTGGCGGCCGAGGAGCCGGCCCTCGTCGACTTGCGAATTTACCGGCCGCCCGGGGAAGAGACGGACCACAAGATCCTCGGTCAGCTCTGGCGTGGAGAAGCGCTCTTCCACACCGAAGAGGTAACAGTGGATGGAGAACCGATATTCCGGGCTTATCTGCCTTTTCATGCCGACCAGGAGATGCGAATCGCGCGCATCGACCTGGCCGCGGATGCCGCCGGATATCTTGTCGAGCATACGAGACATCATCTGCTCTTGTCGTTGCTGGCGAGCTTGGCTCTCGCCTGCTTCACCGCCTACTTCCTGTGGCAGGACCGGAGGGCGCGGGCATTGCAGCGCCGCCAGCTCGAACTGGAACATCTCGCCCAACTGGGCCGGCTGTCGGCAGTGCTGGCGCACGAAATCCGCAACCCCCTCGGTACCATCAAAGGCTTTGTCCAGCTTGCCCGCGAGCAGGCGACGCAAGCCGCCGGAGACCTGCTCGTACCGGTGCTCGACGAAACCGCGCGACTGGAAAGACTGGTGAATGATTTGCTCCTCTACGGCCGTCCCAAAACCCCGGACTTTCGCGAGATCTCCTGGCCCGATCTGGCGGCTCGGATGGAAGCGCACGCCCGTGAACTGATCGGGGCCAGCCCCGTACGATTCGACTGTTCAGGTAATCTGGATGGGTTGCGAAGCGACCCGGAGATGCTCGAGCAACTGCTGCTCAATCTCCTGCGCAACGCGATTGAGGCCGTCCACGGAAAGCCCGACGGCGAAGTCAAACTGGCCGCCGCGGCCCGACGCGGCTCGGTTTCGATCCAAGTGGAAGATAATGGTCCCGGATTGCCAGAGGAGATCCGGGAGCGACTCTACGAGCCCTTCACCACCACCAAAAGCAACGGCACCGGACTCGGATTGCCTATCGTGCGCAACCTTGCCACCGTCCTCGGCGGGATGGTGGAAATTACCCGGCGGCCCGGCGGAGGAACGTTGGCCCGGTTGATTCTACCTACTTGAAGCTCATGGCGAAGATTCTCATCATCGACGACGATCCAGGCTTTCGAAAGCTCCTGGAGACAATCCTGGCGGGCGAGGGGCATGATATCGAATCAGGCGGCTCAGTCGCCGACGCCCGCCGGCTCGGCGCAATTCAACACTACGACGTGGTGCTTTCAGACCTCAAGCTCCCCGACGGAGACGGTCTTCAGGTCCTGGCCTGGTTGAACGAGCACGCCCGCGGAACGCCCGTGATCATGTTGACGGCTTTCGGTACCGTCTCAACCGCGGTAGAGGCAATGAAGCTGGGCGCGGTGGACTATCTCGGGAAGCCTTTGCGTAGCCCCGACGAACTTCGTCTACTGGTCCGCCGCGCGCTCGAAGGCAAACGTCTCGAACGCGAGAGGGACTTGCTGCAGGAGGCTGCGAGCGAAGGGTTCTCCTGCGATTCGATGATTGCGGTGGATCCCAGGATGAAGAAGGTCATTGAACTCGCCCGTAAAGTCGCTCCAACCAACGCGACCGTGCTGATCACCGGCGAGAGTGGCACCGGCAAGGAGCTGCTTGCCAGGTGCATTCACGGCAACAGCCGCCGCCGGGAGCGTGTGTTTGTCGCCGTCAATTGCGCGGCGCTGGCGCCTACCCTGATCGAAAGTGAGCTCTTCGGCCACGAAAAGGGCGCTTTCACCGGCGCCGGCACGCAGCATGCCGGACGGTTCGAGCGCGCCGACGGCGGCTCGCTCTTCCTCGACGAGATCGCCGAGCTCGATGCCCACCTGCAGACAAAGCTGCTGCGCGTCCTGCAAGAACGAACATTCGAGCGGGTGGGCGGCAAGCGGCTGTTCAGCGTTGATGTCCGCGTCATCGCCGCCACCAACCGCGACCTCGGTGAGATGGTGGGAAGCGGTGGATTCCGCGAAGACCTGTACTATCGCCTGAATACTTTTCCCATCGAGATCCCTCCCCTTCGGGAGCGACCCGACGACGTGGTCGCACTCGCCAAGAATTTCCTCGCCCGCGCCGCCAGGGAGTTTGGCAAGCCTGAGTTGACGCTGACCGAGGCGGCCCTGGAAAGGCTGGCCCGCTACCGCTGGCCTGGCAATGTCCGCGAGTTGCAGAACCTCATGGAGCGGCTGGCGATCCTCTGTGACCGGCAAATCGACGCCGATGACCTGCCCTTTCCCGCCGAGGACATCGAGGACCGTCCGGTTACCTGGAAGGAGATCGAGCGCAAGGCCATTCGCGACGCCCTCCACCGCAACAGCGGCAACCGCACGCAAGCCGCGCAGGAACTCGGCATCAGCCTCCGGAAGCTGCAATACCGGCTCAAGGAATATGGCGAGAGCGGCTGACGGAAGCGCTCGCGCCGCTTCCTTTCGGCGGCAAGCACTGTAAGTCCGGATCTATGTCAGAACTCGGTTTCCGCCTCCTGGCGTAGACCGTCGGCGTGCAGCAGCTCCACGTTTCGTCCGGCGATCCGGATGAGACCGTCGCTCTGGAAGCGGCTCAGATTGCGTGACACCACTTCCCGGACCGTACCCAGGCGCGATGCGAGCTCCTGATGGGTCGTCTTCAGGGCAAAGGTTTCCGAGCCGGCCTCGGCGGCCAGCTCGATCAATTGAGCCGCGAGACGTTGGCGGACGCTGCCGAAGGTGACCCGCTCGATCACCGACACGAGTTGCCGGAGCCTGCGGCCAACAGCGGCCAACAGCTTTAGGCTCACCTCCGGGTAGGCCCGGCAGGCGTTCTGGAAGTCGCGCGTGTGGATGAACGCGGCGATTACGTCTTCGATGGCGGCCACCGAGGCCGGATAAGGACCTCCGTCGAACAGAGGGACTTCAGCCACGCTGGCCGGAGCGGCTTCGACGGCCAGCGTGATCTCCCGCCCGGCCGGCGAAGTCTTGAAGATCTTCACCCGCCCGTTTACCACCAGGTAGATTCCCTCACAAGGTTCGCCCTCGTGGAACAATAGATCACCGGCCCGGTACCTCTTCTCGGCGGCGCGCTCGGCAAGCGCTTCGATTTCAGCCGCATTGAGGCCCGAGAACAAGGGGATGCCGGCAACGCGATCTCTTTTTGAAATGGACATAGGCGGTTACACGCGCGAACTAAGGCTGCACTTCCAAGATAGCCCGTAGCGCAACGGCGGCGATATCTCTGGTGTCGGCGTCGGGATGCGTCCGAGCGGCTCGCTCTATGGCCGCGACCACCTCGTCGGAATACGAAGCGACCGGCGGACCCACACGCCCCACCGCCCAAAGCGCTCCCCGCTCGATCGGGCCGGTCTGGCTCATTTCCTCCTACGTGAGCAATGCGCAAAGGATTGGCAAGAACGCATCCTGGAACTCCGGCCGGACAGCCAGCACCTCGTCGAGCGCCTCCGGGACGCCGTATGGGACGCCGCCCGACTCGTCATTGAGGGCCCAGACAAAGCGGCGCAGGAGATCGACTGCCCGCCGCTCGTCAACCGCTTCCTTGTCGGCGGCCACCACGCCGAGCGCCTCGATAACCTGCCGCGTTGCCCCTTCATCGCCAAGATAGAGCCGGCTGGTCAGGTAGCGGATCACCTTCCAAACACGGCTACGGGCGAGTTTCCGGATAACATCGCGATCCCCGGCGGCAACCGCGGCTTCGATTTCCTCTTTCCAGTTGCTGCTCACGTCAGATCGGGTTTCGAGATGAACTCTTTGTCAACGGCTTTGAAGAGAGGGAGAAGCAGCGGTTTGCGAGCACACCGTCTCCAGTTCAGGGCCGTCCTTGAAGACTCCGAACTCACAGGACCGGCCTCCGCTGCGGCAGATCATGCTGTCCAAGAGGAAACCCCTTCGTGTTTCCATCTCGGCGTTATCCAGAAGGGCGAAGCGGAAAGCACGGTACCGCCACCAGCGGCGGGTTGTGAATATGAGCTCATTTGGAAAGCGCATCAGATAGCCGGCGGAGTTACGGAGCGAGGGAACACCGTTCCGCGCGGCCACGCGCAATGCAGGCGGCGGTGTCGTCAAACCGAACTCGTCGGCCAGGTAGCGGCGGTACTCCGGCGGCAGCACTTCCCCGGCGTCCCTTCTGATTCCAAGCCCTCCGCGAAGGACCGATGCGAGCGCGGAAAGCTGTACTCTGAGCAATCGAAACACCTTGGGGGCGACCAACAGAAACACGACCAAGATCGCCGCCGCGATCGAGCCGGCCAAAAGGGGATGCTCGATCGCAAACCAGACCCCAACGGGAACCGCCACGTCCCCGGCGAGGCTGACGAGCGAGTTCGATACCGGCTCGGGACTCTGGTTGATCGCCAGGCGGGTGGCGGCCTTCATCGAGTGGCTGGTCAACGCGACCCCGCCCGAGAGGAGCGCCAGCATGATCTGGAGTT
>CAYLSS010000312.1:4906-5859 GCA_964385765.1 uncultured Solibacteraceae bacterium | reverse complement strand
TTGCTGAGCGTGCGCGACGAGGAGATTCCGCGGCGCATCGCCTTTGTCTCGGACAAGGTCTTCGAGCTGAACTGGTGGCAGCGTTTGTGGCACTCAGGTCCGCGCCTGGCGTTTGGAGGCGCGGCGATGCTCGCCTGCGCGATCCTGGTGCACGCGTTCACGAGGCCGGTCCCGGTGACGCCGTTGGCGCCGGCGCTGGACACGGCGGTGATCGAGCAGATGGTCGAACAAGAGGTCGCGCGGCGGATGGATGCGGCTGTGGCCGAGGCGGTGGCGGCGGCCGGAGAGCGCCATGAGGCCCAGACCAGGGAGTTGCTGGCGAAGGCCGAGGAGAGGTTCCGGAAGGAGAGCGCGGCCAACCGGATTGCCTTCACGGAAGCGGTGGAATACCTGCAGAAGAGCGGCAGCACGAGGTTCCTGCTTTCTCAATACGAGGGAGGACGGCAATGAGACGGCTGGCCGTTGTGCTCGTGCTGACCATTCTGGCGGCGTGGATTTCCGTCGCGGCGGCGCCGAAAGTGCCGCGCGGCATGATTGCGCACCTCGAGCGGCAATTCGACCGCCGGATTCAGAGCTACAACATCAATGACCCGTTCCACCTGCTGGGTACGACGCGCGGCGTCTACCTCGAGGAATACGGCGTTGTCTTTACATCGGAGATCAACCTGGTGGCGGCGGCGGTGGTCACGCCCTTCCGGCCCGCCTTCACCGATGAGCAGATCGAAGCTCTGCGGGTGAAGAAGGTACTGCGCATGGGAGATCTCAGAAAGATGATGCAGGCGATGATGGTTGACACGGCGACTACCCTCGAGTCGATCCCGCCCGAGCAGCGCGTGGCTGTCGCGGTATCGCTGTTCCGCTTTTCGTGGGAAGCCTCAGAAGGCCTCCCCGAGCAGATTCTGATGGAAGCGCGGCGCCAGAAGATCATCAAGGTGGACGTGACCTTCGACACC
>CAYLSS010000312.1:0-4896 GCA_964385765.1 uncultured Solibacteraceae bacterium | reverse complement strand
TGGAAGCGCGGCGCCAGGCGCTGCTGGATTTTGAAAAAGGCGTGATCGACAGCACAGGGCTGGATGCCGCCATCCGGGTGCAAGAGTTCTAGCACATGCGATTAGGTGAAATGCTGATGGAGCGCGGCCTGCTTTCGGCCGAAGACTTGGACAAGGCGCTCGAGATCCAGAAGGAACGCGACGACAAGATCGGGAAGATCCTGATCGACCTCGGCTTTGTCGCCGCGAAGGAGGTAATGTCCGCGCTTTCTGACCAGTTGAGCGTGCCGCTGGCCTCGCTCGAGTCGCCGCCGGCGGTGACGCCGGAGATCGAGGGGCTGACACCGAAGTTCCTGCGCCAGTTCAAGTGCGTGCCATCGGCAGTCCATGATTCGACGCTGACGCTGGCCATGGCCGATCCACTCGATTTCGAGACGATCGCCGCCGTACGGAATGTGACCGGGCTCAGGGTGAAGACCTCGCTTGCCGCGGAGACGGATGTACTCGACGCGATCGAGAGGTACTTCGGGGAGTCGGCGAATGCCGACGAGGCGTTGCAGGAAGCCGCGGGGCAGCCGGCCGAGGACCTCGAGCACCTGCGCGACATGGCCAGCGAGGCGCCGGTGATCCGGCTGGTGAACGCCATGGTCGCCCGGGCCGTGGAGCAGCGGGCCAGCGACATTCACATCGAGCCGTTCGAAAAAGAGTTCCGCATCCGCTACCGGATTGACGGGGTGCTCAACCCGCAGGAGTCGCCGCCGAAGGAGTTGCGTGCGGCCATCATCTCGCGCGTGAAGCTGATGGCGAAGCTCAACATCGCCGAGCGCCGGCTGCCGCAGGACGGGCGCATAAAGATCAAGACGCTCGGGCGCGAGGTGGATCTGCGTGTTTCGACTCTGCCGACGCTCTATGGCGAGAGCGTCGTCATGCGCCTGCTGGACAGGTCGCAAAGCGATTTCTACGATCTCCAGAGCCTTGGCTTCGACGACCGCATGCTGGGGCGGATGGAGTACTTCACGCAACTGCCGCACGGCATCTTCCTGGTGACCGGACCGACCGGCTCGGGCAAATCGACCACGCTCTATTCGGCCCTTAAGCGGGTCAATGACACCGACAAGAAGATCATCACGATCGAGGATCCGGTGGAGTATCAGATGGACGGGATCAACCAGATCCACGTGAACACGCAGATCGGGCTGACGTTCGCGTCCGGACTGCGGCACATTGTGCGCCAGGATCCGGATGTCATCATGGTGGGAGAGATCCGCGACCGGGAGACCGCGGATATCGCAATCCGATCGGCGTTGACCGGCCACTTCGTCTACTCGACGCTGCACACCAATGACGCGCCGAGCGCGATCACGAGATTGACGGACATGGGCGTGGAGGGATATTTAATCACCTCGTCGGTGGTGGCGGTGATGGCGCAGCGGCTGGTCCGCGTGATCTGCCCGACGTGCAAGCAGCCGGACGGGATCAAGAATGACCCATGGGGAGACGAGATCGAGACGTTTCGGGGGGCCGGATGCGAGCGGTGCTTCCACACCGGCTACAAAGGCCGCATGGGAATCTTCGAACTGATGGAGCTCAACGACGAGATCCGCAAGCTGGTCATGGCCCACGAGGACGCGTCGGTGCTGACGGCAGCCGCACGCCAGAACGGCATGCGCAACCTTCGCGAGGATGGCTGGACGAAGGTACGGGAAGGGGTCACCACGGTGGATGAAGTGATCCGGGTGACACAGGAGTTTTAGGCGGAGGCCATGGCCACGACGTTTCACTTCCGAGCGATCGCGACGGACGGTAAGGTTCGCACCGGGACGCTGACCGCGCCCAGTGAGAAGGCGGTTGCTTCCGAGCTTCGCAAGCAGGGCCTGACGACGGTCTACGTCGGCACGCGGAGCGACGGCGGAATCTCGGTCAAGCTGCCCTCACTCGGAGGCGGCGCCCGACGCAAGGATGTGCTCCTGTTTACGAAGGAGCTTTCGACGCTGCTCAACGCCGGGGTACCGGTGGACCGTGCCCTGTCGATCACGAACGACCTGGTCGAGCGGCCGGCCTTCCAGAGCGTCGTGCAGGACGTGATCCGGGTGCTGAAAGGCGGCAAGTCGCTGGCGGATTCGCTGGCCGGGCATCCGGCGTATTTCTCCGACCTGTATGTGAACATGGTCCGCGCGGGCGAGGCGAGCGGGTCGCTGTCGGCGGTCTTCGAGCGGCTGGTGGAGTTCGAGGAGACGCGGGACGAGCTTCGCAACTACATGGTTTCGGCGATGGTCTATCCGGTTCTGCTGACGCTCGTGGGGCTGGGCTCGATTCTGGTGCTGATGTATTTCGTAGTGCCGCGCTTTGCGGCGGTCTTCGAGGAGACCCGCATGGAGATGCCGCTGCCGACGAAGATCATGCTCGAGACGAGCAACTTCGTCCAGGCGTGGGGCTGGGTAGGCATTCTGACGGTGGTGGCGGCGCTGGCGGCGCTGCAGTTCTATACGCGGTCGGCGGAGGGCCGGCTGTGGTGGGACAGTTTCAAGCTGAAGATCCCGCTGCTCGGCGACGCGCTGCGGAAGGCGGAGACAGCTCGGTTCGCGGCATCGATGGGAACGCTGGTGGCCAACAGCGTTCCGCTGGTTCAGTCGCTCGGGATCGCCGGAGCGATTCTCAACAATAAACGGATCGCTGGCTGCCTCGAGAGCGTGTCGCAGGGAGTGAAGCGCGGCGAGGGCATTGCGGGCCCGCTGCGGAAGACCGGCGAGTTTCCGGCGCTGGCCGGACACCTGCTCTCGGTCGGCGAGGAGACGGGGCGGCTCGACCAGATGTTCCACCAAATGGCCGAGATCTATGAAGCCGACACCCGGGCGGCGATCAAGCGCTTCACCTCGCTTTTCGAACCCTTGGTGATTCTGGTGATGGGCGTGATGGTCGGCGCTCTCATCCTGAGTATGCTGCTGGCGATTACCAGCATTAATGAAGTGGCGGTATAAAAGTATGACTCGACGAAGCAACCGGCGACAGGCCGGCGTGACGCTTATCGAAATGCTGGTCGTGGTGACCATCATCGCGCTGTTCGCGGCGCTGGTGGCCCCGCGGCTGCTGCGGCAGGGCGATCAGGCGCGGATGACGGCGGCGCGCGCGCAGATCAAGGGACTGATGGGCGCCATCAGCATGTACAAGCTCGAGACCGGCGTATATCCGACCACCGAGCAAGGGCTGGAGGTGCTTTGGAGCCGGCCGCAAAACGTGAACAACTGGAATGGGCCTTACCTCGATGGCGAGGTCCCGAATGATCCGTGGGGGAATCCTTACATCTATCGCTATCCGAGCGAGGGGGCCGGAGACATTCCCGAGATCATCAGCTACGGGGCCGACGGCCAGGAGGGCGGGGAGGGCATCTTTGCCGACATTGTGAGCTGGAAGAACGAGTAGAGGCGGCTTTCCGTGCGCTACCCGACTCGATCCCGGCAACGGGGTGTAACGCTTCTCGAAATGATGATGGTGGTGGGGCTGGTGGGCCTGCTGGTCGGGCTCACGTTCCCATCGCTGAGCTCGGGAATCGATGCGCTCCGGATCGCCGGGGCTTCGGACTCGATTGCGAGCTTCCTCAACGGCGCCCTGAACCGGGCCGACCGCCGCCAGGAAGTCATGGAGATCGAAGTCTCGCTGAGCGCGAATACGCTGCGAATGCGCTCGGCGCGTCCGGGTTTCGAGCAGACGCTCGAGATGCCCGAGGGTATTGAAATCCTTGGTGTGCTGCCGCCAATCCCGGCTCCGCCGGAGACGCCGCGCCGGTTCCTCGTGTTTCCGGGCGGGGCGGCGCCCAGAATCGGGATCGAGATCGAGAACCGGCGCGGGGACCGCAGAGTGGTGCGCGTGGACCCGATGACCGGCGTGCCGCAAATCGAACGGGAAGGAAGCGGGGGTGGTCGATGAGAGCCGTCCCGCATCGCGCCGAGTCCGGCTACACGCTGCTCGAGGTCCTGGTGGCTACCATGATCATGGCGATCGCCGTGGTCGGGCTGCTTTCGAATCTGTCGACGTCGCTGACCAACGCGGCCCGGCTCACGGAGTACGACCGGGCGCGCCTCATCGCCAAACGGACGATGGACGAGCTGCTCACGCGCGACGATCTGCCGAAGATGACCGATATCCAGGGCGCCTGGGATCCCTCGTCTGTCGGCGTCGAAGGAGGCTGGCGGGCCCGGGTCACGCCATTCGAGCGGGCTCCCAACGCCAGCTCGGGCCACATGGGGCTCGACCGGATTCAGGTGGAGGTTTGGTGGATGTCGGGCAACGGGAATCGCCGGACGTTCGCGCTGGAGAGCTACCGCGCCGTCACGCTCACGCCCGAGGACATGAACTTCCAGCCAATGCTGCAATGACTGCTGCGAACCACAGCCGAAAGCGACACAGCACGGCGGGCGTGACGCTCATCGAGCTGCTGATCGCGATCTCCCTGTTGAGCCTGCTCACCGTGGGGGTGCTCATGTCGCTCCGCGTCGGTCTGGGGGCGATGGAGAGGTCGAACGAACACCTGATCTCGAACCGGCGTGTCGCGGGGGCGCAGCAGGTGCTCGAGCAGCAAATCGCCGGGATGATGGTGACCACCACCGATTGCGGACACGAGGGCGGGCCCCGGGTCAGCAACGTGCCGTTCTTCCAGGGCGAGCCGCAGACCATGCGTTTCGTATCGAGCTACTCGATGCACGACGCCCACCGCGGCTACCCTCAGATCCTCGAGTACCAGGTGATTCCCGGCGAGCTGGGCGAGGGCGTGCGGCTGGTAGTCAACGAGCGGCTCTACGCGGGGCCAAGCTCGTCCGGCCCGCTGTGCATCGGCCCGCGTCCTGGCGGGCAGGGGACGTTGTTCCAGCCCGTCGCCATCGGCCCGCATTCATTCGTCCTGGCGGATCGTCTGGCGGGGTG
>CAYLSS010000311.1:0-5861 GCA_964385765.1 uncultured Solibacteraceae bacterium | reverse complement strand
CGAACAGGTTGTCGTAGCGGAAGGTGTCGGAGAGCAGCAGGATGATGTTCATCGCCCCTTCGACCAGCAGCAGTTCGCCGGGCGGGATCCGGTCTTGGATGAAATCCACGATTCCATGCGCGATCCCCTTTCGGCTCCCCGGGATCGCCAGAGCGACATTATAGACCATGGACTCATACCAGACGGGAATCAGCACCGCCGTGGCAACGAGCACCAGCGCCGCCTTCCGTCGCAGCAGCCAGTCAATCGTCACGCCGGCGCCGGCCGCCATGAAGACCGCCAGGAAGATGGTCTGGCGGCTTCGGCCGAAGGGATAGGAACCGTTACAGGCGGCAATCCAAACGAACAGGAATGGCGTTACCATCAGCAACATCCAGGCGATGGCCCGCCGGATGTTCGTCGAGGCCCCGTGCTTCCACAGCAGCGCCAGCGAGACGAGGAACAGCATGACCCCAACCATCGCCGCCTCTTTTGATTCGAAAAGAAGCGAGAACTGCGCCCATGCGCCCCGCAGGAGGAAGGACCAGATATTGTCGTCTCCGGTGGCGAACATACCGGCGAAATGCAGATCCTCGTTGCCGACATAGACCTGGAAAGCCTCCCGCAGCGGCAGAATCTGCGCAAAGAGGAGGTGAACATACAATCCGGCCGCCCCCGCCTGCGAAACGACCCACACCGCCTTCGCCGAGCGTCCAAAACCTGGATCACGCCACCGGACGAGGACGTACAAACCTACCGCGGCGCAGAAGAATACCGTGGGAAACTCGGCCAGCACGCCCAGCCATAAGCCGGCCGCAAAGCCCCACATCCAGCGCGCGGACCCTCGGCGGATCGCCATTTCCAGGCAGTAAAGGGCCGCGCTCGTGACCAGCAACGCCAGCGTGTAGGCACGAATCACCGAGCCGAGCCGAACGAGAATCGGCGAGAAAATCAGGATGGCCACCGCCACTGAACCCGCCGTCCGGCTCCACACCACGCCGAGCCACTTGTAGACAAACCATGGGAATATAGCGCCGGAGATCACCGGGATCATCCGGAGCCAGAGCTCCGAGGTCCCGAACGCCCGCCAATAGTGGAGCAGGAAGACGAGCAGCGGAGGATGTGTCGGCTCGTGCATTGACCGCCAGAGCTGCGGAAAATCGGCGATCGAAAGCCGCGCGTGATAGGCTTCGTCCAGTTCGAGATAGGTGGCGTTCGCCATCCGCAGCCGCAGCAGAAATCCGACTGCCAGAATAAAGATCACGAACCAGTCGAGGTGATCGTCAACCCAGCCGTTGACTCGCCCCGCCACGGCACGAACGTCAGGCCAAGTGGGAGTTCGGGTTCTCAATCCCCAGAAGATAACACACTGATTCGCACCGGCAAATGAGGTCCAAACGAGCTAAGTGCGCCGGCTGGCACGTTGGCTTTCGAAGTACTACGAAATGGACGGCGCCCTTCGGGCGTATGCCAACCGAATGGCGATACTCGGCCTGACCTGTGGCATCCTCGCCGTTGGGTCGCTGGGGCTTTTCGCATACATCCGTCTGCAGCCACCGGTCGTGATCCGTGTCGATCAGACCGGCGAAGTAACTGTGGTCGCCGGACAGACCGTGGGGATCAAGGACGGCCTCCTCAGCATCGTGCAGGCCTCCGCTGTCCCAGGGGAGGAGACCGGCTCGGCGCCGTCCGACGTTGAAGGCAGGGCTGTCGTCCGGAAGTTCCTAACGTCGTATCTCACCTACACGCCAGCCAACGTCGAGCGGCAGTACGCGGAAGCGTTGAACATGATGACGCTGAACTTCCGCACCCTCACGATGAACAGGTTCCGCGAGGACGACACGCTCGGCCGGATCAAGGCTGACTCGATCACCTCCAGCGTCAAGATCCGCTCCATCGAGCCGGTCGCCGGCATGCCCTGGGTGTACCAAGTGTTCGCCGCGAAGGAAATCCACCGTCTCAACGCACAGCGGATCGAGTACACCGAAAAGATGGTCTGCCGATACCAAGTTCGCCTGGTGTACGCGGGCCGCTCCCAGTTCCACCCAACCGGGCTACTGGTCGGCGAGTTCTGGGAGCAGCAGATGGTGGGCGAGAGGGACATCGGGCTGGAGCAGAGGAGTACGCTGTTGGAGCGTTGACATTCCTACGGTCAAGTCTCTGTGTGGTCACCGGAAGGGGTGCTCAGTAGTTTCGAGCGCGTGAACCGAGCGAATGCGAAGGTGATCCCGCGCAACATCTCGTGACTTGTTCAATAGCGAAACCGCGCGAAATTGACCCGGAAGAACAGCGCGTACAGCGCCGGTACCACGCCCAACGTGAGAAGGGTCGCGAAGAGTAGGCCGAAGATGATTGCGATAGCCATCGGCTCCCACATGGGACCGCCCCCGAGCCACAAAGGGATCAACCCGCCGATGGTGGTCATCGTCGTCAACAAGATGGGCCGTAGACGGCGCTGCGCGGCTTCGACTATGGCGCGAGCCGGCTCATGGCCGTTTTCGTCCTGCTCGATCTTGATGCGGTCGATAAGCACGATCGCATTGTTAATCACAATGCCCGCAAGCGAAATGACTCCCAACAGCGTCATGAAACCGAAGTAAGAGCCAGTGATCAGTAGGCCCGCGATCACCCCAATCATCCCCAGCGGGATGGTCAGAAGAATGATCAAAGGCCGCCGGAACGAATTGAACTGGCTGACGAGTAGGAACACGATGATCAGCGCCCCGATCGGCGCCTTCTCCACGATCGACCTGTTGGCCTTGCCGGAGGTGCGATACTCGCCGCCTAGTTCCCAGGAGTAGCCGAGCGGCCATTCGCGCTGGCGCTCCTGCAGCCACGGTTCCAGCAGGTCCGTGATATCCGTCGCGGTCACGCTCGCATCGATGTCCGCGAAAACCTGAACGCTCTTCAAACCGTCCCGTCGGTAGATCTTGGAGGGCTGCCACCGGATCTCCAGATCCGCAACCTGTTTGAGCGGAGTCGAGCGGCCAGTCATCTGGGAGTACACATTCATGCTTTCCAGCTTGCCGATGTCCTGACGATCCGCCACCGCCGAGCGCAACGTTACCGGGATGACCTTATCGCCTTCGCGATAGTCGGTCGCGTTGTAGCCGCTTAGGCCGGATAATAGGGAGATAGCGATGTCCTGGTGACTGATGCCGCCCCGTTGTGCGCGTGGCTCGTTGATGTTGACGTTGAGCTTCTTCGTCTGGCGCCCCCAGTCGTCGCCGATGTTTCTTGTGCCGGGCAGCTCCCGGAATTTGGCCTTTACCTCGTCCGCGAGACTGAACAGAGTCCCGGCATCGTCGCCCGATATCCACACAGCGACGGGATGGTCGATCGGGGCGCCCAACTGAAGCGGTTTGATTGTCGCGACTACATCGGGAAGCGCCGATCGGCAGAACTCTTCAAGCCTTGGAAGAATGGCGGAGAAAGCGTCGCTCGAGGTGATGCTGAACAGCAGCAACGAGTACTCGGCGCTGGGGGGCCTGGGGGTGTAGGGCAGCACGAATCGCGGCGCCCCTTGCCCGATAAACGCCGACCAACCTGTAACGCCTTCCACCCGTTGGCTGTTGACTAGCAACTCTCGTTCGACGAAGTCCTCGACCTGGCTAACGATCTCCTCATTCTTCTCAATTGCCGCGCCGATGGGCAACTCCAGTTCGGCGGTAAACACCGGCGTATCTGACGGGGGGAAGAAGACGTTCGGCAGCAGTTTCATGCCTTGGAGGGAAAACAAGAACAACCCCACGACGACCGCCAAGGACAGCGCGGGCAGCCGAACAAAGGCGAGTAACACACTCCGATACGCCCGGTAGAAGATGGTGTTGTAGGCGTCTGAATCCGCCTGTGGTTCGACTTTAAGGAAAAAGACGCACAACAAGGGTATGATGGTGAGCGCTAAGACCCACGAGGCAAGCAGCGTCGCGGTCACAACGGTGAAGAGCACCCCGGTGTACTCTCCCGCGTTGGATTCGGCAAGGTAGATTGGGAGAAACGCCGCCGCCGTTGTGAGCGAAGAGGTCAGCAGTGGTATCCGCAGCTCGCGAGCGGAGTCAACCGCGGCGTCCACACGCGGCTTGCCCTCTGCCATCTGCACCATAATGGATTCCGACATGACGATGGCGTTGTCCACGAGCATGCCGAGCGCGATGATCAAGGCCGCCAACGACATCTGGTTCAGAGTGATGTCAAGCAATTGCATGAGGAACAACGAGGCCAGCATAGCCATGGGAACCAACGTCGCTACAACTAGCCCTGTACGTATGCCCAGCATGGCAAGCATGACGACCAAAACGATGACGATCGCCTGCCCGACGTTGTTGACGAACTCGTTCACCTTTCGCTCGACGGTTGCCGTTTGGTAGGCGACGATCTCGAAGTCGATTCCGATTGGGTAACGCTCGTTCCACTGTTTGATCAAGTCCTGGATCTGCTGACCGAGCGATACGATGTTGCCGTCATTCTTCATCGAGACGGCCAGGCCGAGCGCCGGCAGGCCGCGAGCGCGCATTTTCGATCGCGGCGGGTCGACGTAGTCTCGCCGGACGTGGGCGATGTCCCTGAGAAACAAGAGCTCTGACCGCCCTGGAGCCGTGATAACCGTATTGGCTAGGTCATCGACCGAATCAAAGTTCCCCGAAGGCTCCAGCTCGATGCGCTCGGTTCCCGTTGTAACGCTGCCCCCGGGAATGATGATGTTGCGGGACTCGAGAATCTGTTGGAGTTGCATGACCGACAGACCGAGCTCGGCCAGTCGTGCGTTGTTGTACTCCACAAAGACGCGCTCCTCCTGAGCGCCGTAGATGTCGACTTTCGCTGTGTCCGACAAACGCAGCAATTGATCTCTTGCCGACTCAGCGACCTCCTCCAGCGCCGCATATCCCATTTCGGGCCGGCCGTCCGCGGTCCGGCCATTTGTAATGGCTACTATGATCCCGAAGACGTCTCCAAACTCGTCGTTCACGGCAGGGCCGATGACGCCGTTCGGCAGTTCCGACTTCGCGGCGTCAACTTTTCGCCGCAGGCTGTCCCAGATGGGGCGCATCTCGGTGTATGAATCCTTGATGTCGGCGTAGACAACCGAGAGCCCTGTCTTCGAAACGCTACGAACGTTTTCGAGCTCGGGCATCTCCTGAATCGCGTTCTCGATCTTGTCGGTGACGAGGTTCTCGACGCGCTCGGGATTGGCCCCTGGGAACTGGGTCTGGACGACCGCGGTTCGAATCGTAAAGCCCGGATCCTCGGCCTGGGGCAGGTTGACGAAGGCCGAGATGCCCGCGATGACCAGCAGGGCCACGCTGAGCACCGTGACTCGGTCATTTTCGATGGCGAAACGCGTGATATCCATGGTCAGGTTCTTCGCCGTTCAGGGCTGCTGGGCGGGTAGGAGTACTTGTTCACCGCTGGTTATGCGAGCAACGCCGGAAATCACGACCAACTCTCCGTCTTGGAGACCCTCGAAGATCTCGAATCCATCGCTGACCAGCTCACCGACCTCAACGCTTCGACGTGCGACGACGCCTAGCCCGTCGCCTTGACTGGAGACGACGAAGACAAACCTGCCGTCGCGGTCCTCGCCGACCGCATGCGGCGCGACGTAGAAGCGCGGCCGAGTGTCTGCCGCGCCGAACTCGAGCGTCGCAGCGGCGGCCATGCCTGGGAGAACATCAGGGTCCGTACGGCTAAGGCGCATCGTTACCGCGTAAGTCGAAAGCCCTTTGCTTGCCACGGGGGCGACCTCCCTGACTCGAGCTTGGTATTGACGGCTTGGGAATGCGTCGAAGCGGACCTGCGCCGACTGCCCCACGCGGATCTCCGGTATCAAGGTCTCCGGGATAGAGACTTCGACGTCCGGGACAGCGCCGGCGGTCAGCATCACA
>CAYLSS010000310.1:0-5870 GCA_964385765.1 uncultured Solibacteraceae bacterium | reverse complement strand
AAGTTCTCTCTGAGGCTGGTTCATGTTCTATCTATCGGTCCACAGCGAAGTTCTCCTTAGCCTTGTTCACCGCGAAGGTGACGAACTTTTGGCTCCGACGATTAGCTGACGCCGCTTCGCGACAGAGGCAGCCCAACAGGGGCGGTCTCTCGAAGGCGAAGCGCTCAAGGAAGTAATGGTTGGGAAGGCGTCGGGAGAGGGTCTAAATTGAAGAGAAGCGAACTGGGAGGGAAAGCAGAGGAATTAGTCAGCGGAGCAACCTTCGACTTCCTTGAGCCCTTACCTTGTTTCATTGCACCCTACTGAGAGCAAGTGGCATGCCAAAACCAACAAGGCCGTTTTCGATCTCTGTTTTGCTGGAGTTCCGGCCCCGGCGCCGGTGGTGGGATAGGCTGCTGGTATCGCCTTTCGGGTTCGGATGTGAAACCGGCGGCGGGATTACGTTTCGTTCCGGGATTGGCCGGGGCACGATCGCCCCGGCGTGACGGGGATAACACTACGGCTGCGATTGCTGGTCCTGCGCCGGAACATCGGGAGAGCGCGAAACCACGCCTTGCCGTGCCTCGGCGATGTCCACGTGATAGGTGTCAAGGGTCTCACCAATCGCCTGATCGAGATCGACCCTTGCCTTTCTGTAGGAGGCCAACGCCGCGACTTCGTTGGACTGGGCCTGCGCCAGGTCCCGCTGGTACTGGATTACGAAAAAGACCGTGGAGGCGCCAAGCGCGTATTTCTTCTGTTCGGCTTGGAGCGTCTCTTCCTGGAGTTCCCGCTCTTTGACGGCTGCGTCATAGAGCGCCTTGGCCTGCCTGACGGCGATTTCCGCGTTCAGCACTTCGACGCGGATGTCGTTGAGCAGGCGCCGTTCGCCCAGTTGCTGCTGCCGGAGCTGCAAGGTATCTCTGATGTAGTCGGCGCGGGCCGAGCGGTTGCGGAGGGGGATGGACAGGGTGACAGAGAGGCCGTAGTCCGGGAAATTACGTCGGAGCAGTTGTTCGAGTGCGCCTCCATAACTGCCGACGAAGAAGGGATCGGGCGCGAACCGCGGGTCATCGGGCGCCAGCGCGTTTCGCTGTCCGATCAGCGCATTGTGATTCATGAAGGCCGAAGCTTCGAGTGACGGCTTTAGCTGGCTCCTGCTGCCGGCGATTCCAATTCGAGTGTTTTCGATGTTGAGCTGCGTCTGCTCGATCTCGGGGCGATTCTGCATGGCGGTTTCGATCAGCGTGGGCATAGCCGGTAGTGGTTCCACATCGATGCGCAGTCGATCTGTCGTGACGATCTCCGCGTCGGCCAGACTGGGGCTGGCGATACCGGTTCTGCTGAGTGAGTTTTTGATGACTGTTTCCTGTTGCCGCAGCCGGGTTTGCGAGGAGAGAAGCTCCTGCTGGCGCCGCGCGACCTGGGCTTCGGCACTCGTGATCTCGATCGGGGCCAGCGTTCCGATCTCCACCTGCTTCTTATTGTCCTGATAGAGCTTCTCGGCGAGCGCCAGCGCCTGCTCCTTTACCCTGACGTCCTCGGCAAAGGCGACTAGGTCCCAATACAGCTTCACAATCGACGTAATGGTCTCGATGGCCTGCTGCCGGAAAACCAGGTCGGAGACGCGGAGATTGTTGCTCGCGATCCGGATGTTGCGGTTGTTCACCGCCCTGCCGAAACCGCGGAGCAGCGGCTGCGAGAAGCTCAACTGCCAGCTCGATTCCGTTGAGGGGTTGAGCGTGCTGGACGGGTTGTTCGCTTCGAAGAAGTTATTCGTCCAGACGAACTGCGCGCTGGTACCGGTCAGCCAATCCTTCTGTAAGCCGTAGATCCAGGAGTGAGTATCAAAAGTCAGCGCGGTGACGCCCCCGGTGGTGATTGTGTTCGCCAACGGATTGGTGCGGTGGTTGAAGCTGTACCGCCCGAACATCTGCGGATCGAGGTTGGGCAGCGCCGTCCCTGTCGTCGTGATGATCGCACCGCCGGCTTCAGTGGCGCCGGTGGTACGTGCCCCACCGCGTGCAGTGATTCCGCTGCCGCCAGCGCCGCCGGTGGCCCCGCCGATCACCTGCTGCTCCACGCTCGCTTCGCCGGCCGTGACCGTTTGTGGCACGCCGCGCAGAAGGCCGCCGGCCTGCGCGCGCAGCAAGTCCGCCTCGGCAATCTGCGGGCCATATCTTGACACCTCGATTTGCAGGTTGTTCTCGAGCGCGAGCGCGATGGCATCCTGGAGGGAGAGATACAGCTTGCCGGCCCGCAGTAGTTTTTCCAGGCGGCCGCTGTTGGAGAGATCAATCGGGGGGACATCCGCGGGTGTGTAGTTGGATGTCAACCAGTTCCCCTGCTTTTTCCACGCGTATTGGGATTGGGAATCCTGAGCGCCGGCTACGGGCGCCAACATAAATGCAGTACAAAGGATCGAGAGTGTTTGCCGTAAGGTTTTCATTACGTTTGATTTCCTGATTGATCGGCACTTGAGCCCATGGATGAAATACGCAGGCGCAAGCACGTTGTTCCCTGAATTTCCAATGCTATAGTAGGCTTTCCCTGAGCCACAAGGAGTTTCCGACAAGCTGGCGAACAACCTGAATGAGGCGTTTGAAAACCACTTTGAGTTACGACGGAACCGACTTCCACGGCTGGCAGGTCCAACCGGGATTGGCGACCATCCAGGGGACCCTGCAAGTTGCTCTCGAGGAAGTTGAACGAGCTGCGGTGTTGGTGACGGGTTCTGGCCGGACCGATGCCGGAGTCCATGCGCTGGGACAGGTGGCGGGATTTTCGCTCAACAATCCAATTCCGGCGGATAATCTCCGGAAGGCCATCAACCGGCTGCTCCCACCCTCCATCCGGGTTCTGCGAATCGAGGAGGCGGGGCCCGCGTTTCATCCGATTCGCGACGCTGTCGCCAAGACTTACGAGTATCGGATCTTCCGCGGCGAGGTTTGCTCGCCCTTCGAGTACCGCTACGTCCACCGGTATCCCTATCCGCTGGATGTCGGGCGGATGATCGAGTTCGCCCCGATGATCGAAGGCCAGCATGACTTCACGGCCTTTGCCGCCGCGGACAAGAGCGACGCCCTGGGTGGGTCGAAGGTTCGAGTTGTCTTTTCGTCTCGATTCCATCTGGATGGCGATCGGCTGACTTATCGGGTGCGCGGGAGCGGGTTCCTGAAACATATGGTTCGCAATATCGTCGGTCTGCTTCTCGAGGTCGGGAAGAGCAACGCCGGCCGGGACGCCGTCGAGCACTTCCTCAGCGGGCGATCCCTACAAAAGGCGGGACCGACCGCGCCACCCTCGGGGCTCTTCCTCGTCGATGTTGAGTATCCGGAAAGCACGCTTCCTACCAAAAGATGACGTATTGATATCGGAGGACTTAGCAGTTCTTGCCAAGAAAGCGGCTGTCCGATTCCGGGACGGGCGGTAGCGCCAGCGGAGCCTGATCGGACTTCAAATCCAGCCGATGGCGCGTTCGGGCCGACATTACGTTGAGCCATCCGGGAGGAGGAAATCGAAGTCGCAGCCTTCGTTGGCCTGGGTCACATGGTCCAGAAAGAGTTTCCCATATCCACGGGTGTAGTGGGGCGGCGGCGGTGTGAACGCGGCGAGACGCCGATCTATCTCAACTTGGGGCAGTGCCAGCTCCAGCTTCCTATTGGGAACATCGAGAACGATTTCATCGCCCGTTTGAACGATGGCTAGGGGGCCGCCGATAGCCGACTCCGGCGCCACGTGCAAAACCACTGTTCCGAAGCTCGTACCGCTCATGCGCGCGTCCGAGATCCGCACGACGTCCGTGACGCCGCGCTCAAGCAGGACCTTCGGCATTGGCATGTGTCCCCACTCCGGTATGCCCGGACCTCCTTTCGGCCCGCAGTTCTTCATCACGAGCACGGAGTCCTTGTGGACGGGCAAGTCCGGGCTGTCGACCAGTTCCTTCATTTGTTGGTAGTTATCGAACACAAAGGCCTTCCCGCGATGGCTCAGCAGGTGGGGCGACGCGGCTGTCTGCTTGATCACCGCACCGTCCGGGCAGAGATTCCCGCTGAGGATGGCCGTGCCGCCCTGGGGCGTCAGGGGGGCGCCCAGGGCCCGAATGACGTCGCGATTGTGGCATTCAGAGGCGGAGACATTCTCGGCGACCGTCTTGCCGGTGACGGTCAGGCAGTCGCCGTCGAGCAAATCGAGGATCTCCTTCATGACCGCCCTGACCCCGCCGGCGTAGAAGAAGTCCTCCATGAGGTATTCGCCGGACGGCTTGACGTTCACCAGGAACGGAACGTGGCGCGAGATGCGGTCGAACTCCTCAAGCGGCAGGCGGATACCCAGCCGTCCGGCCATCGCCACGAGGTGCACGACCGCGTTGGTCGACCCGCCGAGGGCCATCGACACGGCGATCGCGTTGGTGAAGGCTTCGCGGGTCAGGATGGTGGATGGCCGCAGATCTTCATGGACCAGTTCGACAGCGCGCATCCCGCTCAACTCGGCTGTGGCCAGACGGCGCGAGTCGGGCGCCGGAATGTTGGCGCAATCGGGAAGCGTCATGCCGAGGGCCTCGGCGAGGCTGGTCATGGTGGAGGCGGTCCCCATCACCATGCAGTGGCCGGCCGACCGGGCCACCGCTCCTTCGACTTCGCACCATTCTTCCTCGCTGATCTGGCCCATTCGGTACTGATCATAGAGCTTGCGGCCGTCGGTACCGGAGCCCAGTTGGCGATTCTTCCAGACCGCATTGAGCTGCGGACCACCGGGAACCACGATGGCGGGAATGTCAGCGCTGGCGGCGCCCATCAACTGGGCCGGCGTGGTTTTGTCGCAGCCGCAGAGCAAAACGACCGCGTCGAGCGGGTTCGCCCGGATGCACTCTTCGACGTCCATGGCCATGAGGTTGCGGAGCAGCATCGAAGTCGGCTTGAGGAAGGGTTCCCCGAGCGAGATGGTCGGGAATTCGAGGGGCAGTCCGCCGGCCTTCCACACGCCGCGCTTCACCGCTTCGGCGACCTCGCGCAGATGCCGGTTGCAGTGATTCAGCTCGCTCCAGGAGTTGCAGATGCCGATGACCGGGCGTTCTTCGTCGAAGATGTCCCGGTTGAGGCCTTCCGAGCGGAGATATGCGCGCCGGGCGAAGGCGTAATATTCGTTGTCGTAGAACCAATCGCGGCTGCGGAGGGGACGTTTGGTGGATTCGGACATAAGAAGTGACATTTATCATAACGAAAGCCCACTTGGCCGCTCGGCGGTGGAGTGAAATTCGAGGTCATCGTCGAGTGATCGAGGAGACGCAGAGATCAGTCCGCCCCGTGGGCTGCCGCAATTCCCTCCGCGGTGTCAGCGGCCTCGTCGTAGCGAAGACCTTGATCTCGAAAATACGTCTTGAAGTGCTCGATCTCCGGGCCTTCCAGCAGTTGATTGATGTCCGTCGTCCCGGCGGCATCGTTGCAGAGTGTCTGGGTTCGGGAATAGTCGCGCTCGACAAACTTCAACATCTTCGGATCCTGCATCCTGCTTCGGATATGGGCAAGGGCGTTCGCCGAATGCTGTTCGAGCTCGGATTGGGAAATCGGCCTGACTTCGAACCACTTCGACTCTCCGGAAAGCAGATCGAGCTGCTTCCAGAGGGATAGGTAGAGGTCTCCTAAGGCTTCGTATTGTTCCTGTCGATTTGTAGCCGCGCTCATCAGATCCCTCGGTTCCTCCAGGGGCTACTCGGTTAGCCTTAGTTGTCTCATCGGCCGGTGGCAGCCAATCTTTTAGGGCACCACCAGAGGCGCGAATCTCGATCCGTTACCGAACCCGTCCTCTGCTTCAAACTCTATCAGATTGTCTGTGGAAATCCGCGGTGATGTTGCCTGCAGGTGGACGGACAGCGGTCCAAAGTACGATGC
>CAYLSS010000309.1:0-5873 GCA_964385765.1 uncultured Solibacteraceae bacterium | reverse complement strand
CGCGCACGGCGCCTTTTTAAGCCTCTACCTCGCTATCTTCAACATGATTCCAGTGCCCCCTCTCGACGGCTCGAAGCTTCTGCTGGCGGCGCGCCTTCCCGTTGTGGTCTACAGTGAACTGTCACGGTTCGGCTTCCTGCTAGTGATCGTCGCCTTCTCCATGACCGACATCGGCTACCGTATGTCCGCCTGGGCGCAGGACGGCGCGGGCTTCCTGTTCGGAATCTTTCGATAGCCTGTAGCAAGCCGGAACAAAGCGAAAATCCATGTGCGGAATCTGCGGAATCCTCCATACCGGCCCGGTTGAACCAACAGCCAGCGCACCGCTGGTCGAGACGATGACCGATGCGCTGGCGCACCGCGGCCCCAGTGACCGCGGCACATACTCCGACGAACGAGTCAGTTTGGGCTCCAGACGGCTATCGGTGATCGATCTCTCCCCGGCCGGGCGAATGCCGATGTCCAACGAGGACGGCTCCGTCCAAATCGTCTTCAACGGCGAGGTCTACAACTTCCGCGAATTGAAGCAGCAGTTCGCGCTCGAGGCCAAGGGACATGTCTTTCGGTCGCGGACGGATACCGAGGTCATTCTGCACCTCTATGAAGAACTCGGAATGGGGATGCTGCCCCTGCTCAACGGCATGTTCGCCTTCGCCATCTGGGATGTGAAGCGCGGTCAGTTGCACCTCGCCCGCGACCGGTTCGGAATCAAGCCGCTGTTCTTCACTTGGCAGGGCGCCCGGCTCCTGTTCGCCTCCGAAATCAAGAGTATCCTCAAAGATCCCTCCGTCCCGCGCAAACCGGACTTCCAGGCGCTCCATGACTTCCTGACATTCGACTACGTGCCCGGGGCCCAGACCGCCTTCGTCGGGATCGAAGAGCTGGCCCCCGGCCATGCCCTGACTGCCAGCGACGGTGGCGAGGTTCGCCGATGGCGCTACTGGAAACCGGCGTTCGAGGTCGATGAATCGATGACCATAAGTGCGGCGATCGCCGGAGCGCGCGAACAAATGGAACGCGCGGTCGAGAGGCAGCTAGTCGCCGATGTCCCGATCGGCGTCCTGCTCTCCGGCGGAATGGACTCGAGCACGCTGGTCGCGCTGATGGGCCGCCGCCAGTCCGCGCCCTTCCATACGTATTCGGTGGGCTTCGGCGAGCAAAGCTTCAACGAACTGCCATTCGCGCGCATCGTTGCCGACCAGTTTCGGACGGTCCATCGCGAGGTGGTCGTGACCCCGGACCTGGTGCGCGATCTCCTGCCGGACTACCTGAAGTGGATCGATGAACCCTATGCCGACGGCTCGGCGATCCCCACCTACTATGTCTGCCGCCTCGCCACTAAGGAAGTCGTCGTCGTGCTGTCAGGCGAGGGCGGCGACGAGGTCTTCGCCGGCTATGAAACCCACGCCGCATATCAGGCATCACGATGGTTCGGCAAAATTCCGCGCTGGATCCGCCGCGGACTGATCGCTCCAGTGGTCAACTCCCTTCCCGTCTCGCACAAGAAGCTCAGCCTGGAATTCAAGATGAAGCGTTTCCTCTCGGGTCAGGACCTCCCGCCGGCGCAGGCACACCTCTGGTGGCGAATCGTAATGACCGAGGCGGAAAAGCGGAACCTCTACACGTCCAGAGTCCTCGAGCAACTGGAACCGCAGTCTTCAGAGCGTCACTTCACCGAAGTCTTCGAGCGCTCCCGGGCCCAGGACACGCTGAACCGCCTGCTCGAGATCGACACCTCGGTCTTCCTGCCCGACGACCTCATGATCAAGAATGACCGCATGAGCATGGCCCACTCAATCGAAGCTCGCGTTCCGTTCACCGACAACGAGCTGGTCAACTACATGGCCCGCGTCCCGGCCCGCATGAAGCTGCCGCGGCTCGAGAAAAAGTACATCATGCGCCAGGCCATGGCCGGCACGCTGCCGCCGTCGATCATCAACAAGAAAAAGGTCGGCCTGGAGATGCCCTACTCCCAGTGGTTCCGGGCCCAGTTGAAGGACCTGCTGCTAAACTACTGCAGCCCCGAACGCTGCGAAGCCTCCGGCCTGTTCCGCCCCGACGCGGTCCGGGCGGTGATCGACAAGCATCTCGAAGGCCGCCGCGACAACGGCCGCGCCCTCTGGGGGCTGCTCAACTACATGATGTGGCTGGACCTGTACGTCCTGTAGTCAGACGGCGTCGAGAATGGTGCCCGGCAATCAAAAATTACGCCGGAGAATCTCGGACCGTGTGCGCAAGTATCGAAGAACAAAACCTTAGGTACACATAAATAGATTCCAGGAAAGAATCACGTATTGTTTGCGTATCGTTTCATTTTGTGATACGTTACGCACATGAAACAAGATTCTGCGTCTCACCGAAGCCTACGCGAGTACGTCTCCAGTCTTGCGGCAAGCGGTCGCTACCATTTTGGCTCGGCTGATGCGCAGGAGGCGCTCGGTGTTTCCGCTACGGCAGTCAGGCTCGCCGTAAGCCGGTTTGCCAAACGCGGGGCAATCGCCTCACCGGCGCGAGGGTTTTATGTCGTCGTACCGCCTGAGTACCGCAAGCTTGGCTGCCTTCCGGCCGATCAGTTCATCCCGGCGCTGATGGAACGCCTTGGTTCTTCCTACTATGCGGGACTTCTCTCGGCGGCGCAGTATCATGGCGCGGCCCATTATCGGCCGCAGCAATTCCAGGTGTTTGTCGAGAGGGCCCGTCGACCGATCCGCTGCGGCGCGGTGGAAGTCGCATTCATGGTCAGAAAGCACCTCGCCCATGTCCCGGTCCAGCATTTCAACACGCCGCGCGGAAAGATCGCCGTTTCGACCCCGGAAGCGACAGCGCTCGACCTTGTCGGCTATGCGCATCATGCAGGCGGTTTGAACCAAGTGGCCACGATCCTTGCTGAACTCGCTGAAAAGATTGACGGCGGGAAACTGGCGGCCGCCGCCGCCGCCGCGCCCGTCCCGTGGGCGCAGCGGCTTGGCTACCTGCTGACGCTAGTGGGCGCGGCTAAGAAGACCGCCGCACTGGAAGCCTATGTGCGCAAGACGGTGCGGCAGTCCGTGGCGCTCTTGCCCGGCGCGCAGCATGAGAATGTGGAGCGTGACCGTGCGTGGAAGCTCTATCCCAATGCGCATGAAACACGGCTGACCTCATTGGACTCTTAAGTCCTCTGCGCCCAAACCCTTTGGACTGTTGGTGCCCGGGGCGGGGCTCGAACCCGCACGTCCTTTTGGGACAGAGGATTTTAAGTCCTCTGCGTCTGCCAATTCCGCCACCCGGGCGCTCTTGCGACTAGACGACTAAACGCCTTCCAGGGAATCACCCTATCAACCGCATTATAGTGAAAGCCCCGACGCCCGGACTTTCCCAGGGCGCTTCCCGATGCGCCAACCGACGAGGGCATCCCACTCCTTTCGCCAACCCCCTATTCGTGCTTTTCTCTTGAAAACACAGCACGAACTGATGCACACTAGACCCCACAACGCAGGATCAGTGAGGGGGGGCGATGCCTGTCAAGTTGATCCGCAACGAGACGCCGTCGGAACTGAAGCTGATCGGCGCCGACAACAAGGAAATCGTACTCGCGTCGCTGCAGGAGAAGGCCGTTAGCGACGATGCGGGCTTCGACTTCGAGAACCTGGAACGCGAGGGCATCGTCGGCATAAGCGAGGAAGTGCCCAGCGGCGTCGGCGAGCAACTCGCGACGGCCGTGCTCGGCGGCGGCTTCTGGCTGGTGGTTCTCTGCAATGTCTTCGCAAGAATGGGTCCCTGGCCCGGGATCAGCAAGGATGCGTGGCCAATCGCCGTCTGGGCCACAGGGCTCTTCATCCTCTTCCTGACCATTGGCATCATCGTCATTCGCGGCACGAATTCGTTGTCGCTGGTTGTCCGCTGGGCAATGCAGACAGTGGCATTGTCAGTGATACTGGCGATCGGCGTCGGCCTGCCCGCCGCGACCATCTACTTTTTTGGCGGCGGACAAGAGTTGCTTCGCGAAGCACAGACCTCCGCCCCAGCGCGGTCGGCCTCCCTTGCGTTGTTCGGCCGGCTGATCCAGCTAGCAATCATCGCCACGGCGTCGTTGTTGCCCGTCCTGCTGTTCTTTCTGTTCGACCGCTATCAGCTCGGTACGTTGCGCAAGCGGCTCTATGCCAACCTCTTTCGGCTTGATCGTTCACTCAACACCATCGGCGAGATCAACGCCAAGTACGGGTCCCAGATCACCGAGGCGTACGGCTCGGACCAGCACGGGCGAGGACGGCTCAGCCCGGGCTCGCGCTGGCCGGTTCTGGTCTGCGCCTTCGCGATCACCATCGGATGGATTGTCGCGCTGGCACCCGTCGGCACGACATTCAATCCGCAAGACGCCGAACAGGTCTTGGCCGCTCTAATTCCCCAGCGCATGGCCCTGGTCTTCGGTTTCCTTGGCGTCTACTTCTTCTCACTACGCCTGATCTCTCTGCGCTACGCTCGCGGCGACCTCAAGCCGAAAGCCTATACGCAGATCATGGTCCGCATCTTCATCGTTGCCGTCTTGAGCTGGGTGCTCGAGGCAATTCTCCCGGAAAGTGAGGTGACACTCCTTCTTGCGTTTCTGTTCGGGATTACGCCTGATGAGTTCTTCACGTGGCTCAAGGAGTCATTCCGCGGGAAAGTGCCGGCCAGCGTGATACCGCAGTCCGCTCTGCCATTGAACGAGCTGGAAGGAATCGACCTCTACGACCTGGGCCGGCTCGAGAGCGAGGGCATCGTGAACGTCGAGGGACTAGCGCACCACGAGCTGGTCGACCTCATCATCGAAACGCGGATCCCTGTGCCGCGACTCATCGATTGGGTCGACCAGGCCGTCCTCTATCTGCACCTTGTCGGCGGCTCGGACCACGATGCGCGCTCCACGCTGCGCAACTACGGCATCAGAACAGCGACCGACATGCTGCGGGCCTGGGACAAGGCCTCCGAGCGTGGAGAGCACGAAATGGAGGCGTTCAAGAAGCTGCTCGGCGGCGAGAATCCCCCTTTCCGGCTCGAGGTCATGCGCGATGCCCTCTCCGATGACGAGTGGATGGGGACGCTGTCCTGCTGGCGGGACGAGAGCCTACGGGAACTGATCGTGCGACGAGCCCTGCCGACCGAGGTAGAGGTTCCGGCCAAAGGCCCAACTGCAGCCGAGCAAGAAGCAGTCCCGGCGGCAGGACCTCCGGCAGAGATACCCGCTGGCGCCGCGAAAGCCGCGAAGGCGTAATGGAGCTTCTCCCCTAACCGCTGCGGTTCGTTCACAACAGGGTGATCGGATAAGCTATTTGCTGAGATGAACAGACCACTGCGAGGTGCGATTGTCGGCTGCGGCTACTTCGGGCAGATCCAGCTCGAGGCTTGGCGCCGGATGGACTCCGCGGAGATTGTCGCCGCCTGCGATCTCGACATCGAACGGGCGAAGGCGGCGGCCCCGGCCGGGTATTCCGATGCCGAAGAGATGCTCGACCGGGAAGAGCTCGACTTCCTCGACGTCGCCACCCGACCCGACACGCACCTGCCCATGGTGAAGCTCGCCTGCGACCGCAAGATCCCGGTGATCTGCCAGAAGCCGATGGCGCCGGAATGGAAGGATGCGGTCGCGATGGCCGAAGCGGCGGAAGCCGCCGGCGTCCGGCTCATGATCCATGAGAACTGGCGCTGGCAGCCCTGGTACCGCGAGACGAAGCGCATCATCGAACGCGGCGATATCGGGCAGCCCGTCGGCTACAGCCTCGAGATGAAGAAGGCCGACGGCCTGCTCGAACAGCCGTACCCGAACCAGCCCTACTTCGCCGAGATGCCCCGTCTGCTCATCTACGAGTCGCTGGTCCACCCGATCGACACTGCCCGATTCCTCTTCGGCGATATCG
>CAYLSS010000308.1:0-5885 GCA_964385765.1 uncultured Solibacteraceae bacterium | reverse complement strand
CTCTCAAGCCGCGCTGGTGGAGTGAGTCTGCTGTTCCATGTGCTGCATCAGCTTGCGGCAGGTATCTTGAATATGATCTTTCATGAGACGGCGCGCCTGGGCCCGGTTCTCGTTCTCCAACGCTTCGATGATCCGTGTGTGAGCCTGTACCGCCTGGCTTCTCGAGAGATTGTAGGTCTTCAGGCGCAACAATCGCGACTGATTCTGCAGAGTTTCCAGGGCTTCGGATAGCCGGCTGTTATCGGCCGCCGCGGCGATAAGCGCGTGAAAATGAATGTCCTCTTCAATATAGCGGCGCTTGTTATTCGTCTCCAGGTGCTGGCGTTGCCGCGTCAGGCTGCTCTTCAGTTCCCCGATCAGCTCGCGAGTAACTTTCGCCTTGCTGACCGCATGCGTTTCGAGAGCTTCACGGTAATCGTAGAGGTCATGTACCTCGTCAGGGGTGAAAGAGCGTATGTAGGCTCCACGGCGCGGCTCGATTCGAATCAACCCCTCGGTTTCAAGACGGTTGAGGGCCTCGCGGACCGGCGATTTGCTCACGCCGAGCTTCTTCGAGACGAACTCCTCAGTCAACCGCTCACCATTTTCCAGGCGTCCTTCCAGGATGTAGTCCTTGATGTGCTGGTAGGTGAGCGAAGTCAGGTTGTCCGGGATGCTTATTTTTCTCACTGGATGACTCCGCGCGCCATTAGCATAGCACAGATCAATTTAATATACTAGATATCTCTTGCGCGCCGCTTGGCAGATCTCTTCCGCCGCTGCATCCCGCCGGCGCAAGCGAGAAACTGCCTCGCGAATCCAACTAAAGTGTTCTTCTACAGCCCCGCTGGCAATATGCACCGTCGTGGCCGCCGTCCAACCGGCATGCCTCGGACCGAGTGGTGAAGGATCCCGCTATTTGATCCGCTCGTCGCGGTCGACCCGTCCGTCGCGCACGTGAATGACGCGGTGCGCATGCATCGCGACGTCGTGCTCGTGAGTCACCAGGATCAGCGTGTTGCCCTGCTGGTGAAGACGATCGAACAGCGCCATGATTTCCGTGCCCGTCGCGGAATCCAGGTTCCCGGTCGGCTCGTCGGCCAGCAGGATCGAAGGGTTGTTCACCAGTGCCCGGGCAATGGCGACGCGCTGTCTCTGGCCGCCGGACAGCTCGCTGGGCTTGTGATACATTCGCTGCTCCAGATCCACCTGCGTCAGCGCCGTTTGGGCCATCTCCTGGCGCCTGTCCGACGGAATGCCCGCGTAGATAAGGGGGAGTTCAACATTGTGCAGAGCCGAGGCGCGCGGCAGCAGGTTAAAGGTCTGGAACACGAAACCGATCTCTTTGTTGCGAATCCGCGCCAGTTCGTCATCGTTCATGTCGCTGACGAGGCGGCCGGAGATAAAGTATTCTCCGTCGCTCGGCGTATCCAGACATCCGATCAGGTTCATGAGCGTCGATTTGCCGGAGCCGGACGGCCCCATGATCGCCACATACTCGCCCTCCCGGATCTCAACATCCACGCCGTCGACCGCATGGATCTCCTGATCGCCCATCACGTACGTCTTCCGCAGACCGTAGGTCCGAATGACGATTCCGTCCCGTTTGAGCTGTTCACCGCGATCGGCTAATGCGTCCACTACCTGTGCCATAGTTTCGCTACCCAAATATTAAAGGCGATCCCAAAGGGGTATTGTGTTACACCATGTCTAGGAATCGGATCTCGTCGATTTGTTATCCACCTTGACCCGCGCCTTGTTTCGGATTGTCCGAATTACCTTGTAGCTACCGGTGATGATCTGCTCGCCCTCTCGCAGGCCGCTGATCACCTCGATGTCGGTAGCGCCGGTAATGCCTGTTTCCACCTCTCGGAATGCGGCTCGTTCGTCCTCCACGACGAAGACGCCCTGCAATGCCTTCTTACGTTCCTCGGCGCTGAGTTGTTCCACTTTGGAGTCGTCATCACCCGCGGCCAGCAGGTCGCCCTTCTCCCGGACTGTCAAGGCCTGAATCGGAATGGAGATCACATTCTCGCCGATCGCCGTCGTGATCCTGGCTGTGCATGAAAGCCCCGGCCGGATCTCGGCCGGCGGGTCATCGAGGGCGATCACCACCTTGAAATCCTTTGCCTCCTGGCTGGAAACAGCGCTCTGCGAGGCCGCCAGACCGGTGGAACGAAGAATCGCCGTATTCCCGATCTCGATCACCCGGCCCTCGAAGGTCTTGTTCGGAATCGCGTCGATCGAGATCGACGCCCTCTGGTCCTGCCGCACGTTGACGATATCGGTCTCGTCCACCTTCACCTCGGCCGTGATGAGCGACATGTCGGCGATTGTCATGATCAGGCTGGCCGGGGAGTTCTGGATGCCCGGGACGACGGTCTCCCCCACCCGTACAGGGAGGTTCGTCACCACGCCGTCAATCGGCGAGATAGCATAGGTCCGTTGAAGCCGGTCGCGTGCCTGCTCCAGATTCGCCTGCGCCAGCGCGATTCTCCGCTTGGCCGCTTCAAGTTGGGCGGCGAACTGAGCCCGCTGCGCCTGCGCCTGCATCCTCCGTGCCTCGGCCTCCCGCATCCCAGCCGAGAGGCTCTCGAATTCCGATTTGCGCCGGTCGAATTCCTGCCGCGAAACCAGCTTCTCTTCATGCAGCAGCTTGTAGCGGTTGAACTCGACCCCGGCCCGGTCAAGCTCCGCCTCGGCGCGTTCGACGCTTGCCTGAGCCGTCCGCAGATTCTCGCTCGACGCTTTCAATGACGCCTCCGCGGCCTCCGCCTCAGCCTCCGCCGATCGCAACGCCGCCTGCTGCGCCGCGACCTCGGCCTCCGGCTGCACTGACTCCAGCCGTGCCAGAAGCTGCCCCCGGTCGACCTTCTCTCCCTCGACTACCGCGATCGCCACAATTCGCGCCGGCGACATCGAGTTCGTCCCTATGTTGATGTAATTACGCGGCTTGATCTCGCCCGACGCGGTCACAACCGAGGTCAGGTCCTGGCGCACCACTCTGCCTGTCTGCACGGTGACAACGCCCCGCTTGCTGTACTGTATGCCGCCGAACACGCCCCCGGAGATCACCAGAATACCGACCACCAGAATGACAATCTTCCACTTGGTCTTCAAAGCCGCTCCCTGATTCCGGATGCGTACCTCGTGCATCTTCCCTTCGCACCTTCATCCTAGCATGGGGTTTTCCACGCCACCGTTCTTCTAACACTTCTACGAAGGTTCGCCGTTTTCCTCTACAAGCAAAGCATGCGATATCACTATTGCTCAGTAATATCCTCTTTATGAATAACTTACAGTAGCCCTCGGAACCCGGACCGGCGCCGGCGCTGCCCCCGCCCTGGCCCGTGGAGGTCAGCGGCCCCATTTGCCGCTGCACCGTTCTCCACAACCCGCGCATCCTACCCAAAGGAATCTCCATGAAGAAACCCGCCACCTTGATCGGCATCGTGCTCGCTCTGGCTTTGCTTGGAGTGCTAGTCTACTCCACCCTGGGCCTCCGCCAGCATCGGGTTGAAGTATGTGTCTCGTTCAACGGACAGCAGATGTGCCGGACAGCGTCCGCCGCGACCCGGGAGCAGGCCCAGCGCACGGCCACGAACAACGCCTGCGCTTTGATTGCTCACGGCATGACCGAGTCAATGGCCTGCACTTCGAAACCGCCGGTCAGCGTCACTTGGCTCGACGATAATTCCGAGTAGCCGACGAGCCCGCCCATCTTGCCTGTGCGCGGCTACATGATGCCGAAGGTATCCCAGGCTTCTTGGGCGCCCATGCCCCCTTTGATGGCTTCATGTACCCGGCGCTCGCCGCGCGCTTTTTCCAGAGCCGCCTCGATGATCTCCCGCTCAGCCTCGCGCGGCACGAGGCAAACACCTTCGAGATCGCCGAACACCATGTCTCCGGGACGGACCGTCACCGCGCCGATCCGAACGCTGCAGCGGAAGTCGACCACCTTCCCGCGCGGCCGCTGGTCCTGGGCGTACCGCCCGCAAGAGAAAGTGGGGAAGCCCAGTTCGAGGATGCCTTTGGTGTCCCGCGAATAGCCGTTGACCACCGCGCCGGCCGCGCCGCGGTTGGCGGCGGCCGTGCTCATCAGCTCGCCCCACAATGCGTAGTTTGGGGAAGCGCCGGCGCAGACGTAGATCTCACCAGACCGGAGATCGTCCAACGCTCGAAGCATCAGGCCGAATGGTTCCTTCAAGACCGGATTCCGGCGCTGTTCCACGCCGCCAGCGTCGTCCGCCGTCAGCACGGGCATGGCCCGCCCGGCGGCCACCATGTCTTCCCGCAGCGGCTGAATCCGAGGCGGAAGGAACTGATGGACGAACCCCATGGCGTCCATAACGTCGCCGATCACCGCCGAGAACAGGTCCCGACGGGCCAGTTCGAAAAGCTCCGAGTCGTTATTCCAGAATGGCATCGATGAACTCCGGCCCGGGAAATCCGGCCTACCGGAAAGCTCCGAGATTACCTCACGGCGGCGGCGGCCGTCAAACGTCTTGCGCCCGCTCCGGATGCCCGGCGATTGGGGCCGCCGCCGAGGAAGTTCTCAGGCTTCCACCTCCGCGATCTTCTTCCTCGAACGGTTCAACTGCGTGGCCAGTACATGATGACCGCCACACCCGCGAGGGCGATCGCCCCGCCGATCAAATCATAGCGGTCGGGGATGACTTGATCCACTTTCCAGCCCCAGAAAATGGACATCACCACGAAAACCCCGCCATAGGCCGCGTAGACGCGACCGAAGTGAGCCGGCTGGAGAGTTGGAATGACCCCGTACAACACGAGGATGACGGCCCCGACGACGCCGAACCAGGGACTCCTCCCGCCCCGTAGCCACACCCATACCAGATATCCGCCCCCGATTTCGCACAATCCGGCCAGAAAGAAGTAGAACAGTGAGCGAACGATTTCCACGATCCCCCTCCTCGCATGCGGTAGATCACTATTAGCCTCTCAGCTCCTGCCGGAAGCTGCTTGCGGTGAGCTTCGGGAAAGCCAACCCTGGCGGTCACAACGGAGCCACAAGACAGTCGAAGCGGACCTGCTCCCGCCGCGCTTAGCTCCTAGTACCCGAGGTTCACAGCGGCCGCACCCACGAGCAGACCCACAATGAGGTTGATCGCCTTGACCATCAGAAAAGCCCGGCGCGACTCGCCGAGCAGCGGTAGCATTCCGTGGCCGTCCTGGACGATGGAATTTGCCAGCAGGATGCTCATTGGGATCGCGCCCTTGGCAAACAGCGCGAGAAAAATCATGTGTGGGCCCGATTGCGGGATGAGACCAACCAGGCATGCGAGAACCAGCATCGTCCAACGTCCCTCCGCGCTGAGCGTATTCAGTTCCAGGACATCTCTGATGAAGTGCGTCGCCGCAAGCGCTCCGAAGGTCCAGAGGAACAGACGCGGGGCATGCTTTCGAATCACGTGCCCCCAAAGATGGTCATTGAGGAAGTGGTCCGGAACCACGGCCACGATGCCCAACGCGAATGCGGCCATCAGGAGGGCGGTGATCCGGATCCAATTCCACTCCTCCGGACCGAAAACCCCGGTGGCGATTCCTGTCACGCCGGTCAGGAAACTGGCCGTCAGGGTCACTCGCAGTAAACTCGGCTGGCGCCATTGCCGGCGAAAGAAACCCGCTTCGAACATGTGCGCGGCATCTTCGGGATGATAGGCGAGTTCCTTGCATTCCAGTCCCTGGAGCAACCGCCCGCGGACAAAGAGGTCGGCGAAAATGCCGGCCCCGACGCCGCAAACGGCCAATCCCAAAAAAAGCCACAGAGCCTGATCCGGGATCATCGTCAGCATGAGGAATGCTTCGTCGCCGCTCGTCGCCACCATCGCCGTGACCACGGCGCCCACGCTGAGCAGGCCATGCGAGTTGAGATCGAACTCGGC
>CAYLSS010000307.1:0-5885 GCA_964385765.1 uncultured Solibacteraceae bacterium | reverse complement strand
GGCCGCAGGGCGCGTGGGGCGAGTCCTGGAGTTACCGGTGGAACGCCCAGGTCTTTGCCGGCGCCGGGTATGTGGTGGTGATGCCCAATCCCCGTGGATCAATCGGGTACGGGCAAAAGTTCACCGACGAGATCAATTCCGATTGGGGCGGCAAGGCGTTCGAAGACATCATGGCCGTGACCAACCACGTGGCCACCCTGCCGTACACCGACGCCACGCGGATGGCCGCCGCCGGCGGCTCGTACGGAGGCTACATGGTCAATTGGATGCTCGGACACACGCAGCGCTTCCAGGCTTTCATCTCGCACGCCGGTGTCTTCGATCTCGAAAGCTGGGCGCTCGAGACCGAGGAGCTGTGGTTCCCGGTCTGGGATTTTCAGGGGATGCCGTGGGAGAATCCGAGGGTCTATGAACGCTGGTCGCCCAGCAAGTTCATTTCAGACTTTTTTACGCCCACGCTTGTGATTCACGGAGAAAAAGACTTTCGAGTTCCCTATGGCCAGGGCGTGCAGTTGTTCACCGCGCTGCGCATGCAGGATGTCCCGGCGGAGCTGCTGATCTTCCCAGATGAAGGCCACTGGATCCTGAAGCCTCAGAATACTGTTGTTTGGTATCAGAAGTTTGTCGGGTGGCTGGATCAGTGGCTGAAGGGTGACGGCCGGGAATCGAGGACGAGCGGCGGTTCGGCAGGCGAGACCACTGCCCAGTGAGTTCGAGCCGGTAAGCTGGGTCGGGCAGTTCCCGGCCTGTGCCGGCGCGTGCCGATCGGGCAGGGAACTCGGCTGCGTCGAAGAGAGTCCGCGGTAGATCCGATCGAGTTGCCTCGCGCCGCGCAACGCGGGTCGGTGCGGCCGAGGTGGTTTCCTCCGTCGTCGCGCTACACTGACCTTATCAGGAAACCCCATGCCTCAAGCCATCGACACGTATATTGATGAGAATCGCGAGCGCTTCTTCTCCGAGCTCGAAGCGTTTCTTCGTATTCCCAGCATCAGCACTGACCCTGAACACCAGGCCGATGTCGCCAAAGCCGCCGGCTTTGTCGCCGAGAGCCTGACCCAGGCCGGCCTGGAGAATGTCGAGGTGATCCGGACCGCGGGCCATCCGCTTGTCTACGCGGACTGGCTTCATGCGCCGGGCAAGCCAACTGTGCTGTGCTACGGACACTATGATGTGCAGCCGCCGGATCCGCTCGATGAGTGGATCACCCCGCCATTTGAGCCGGCCATCCGGAACGGCAGCCTCTACGCCCGCGGCGCGGCCGATGACAAGGGGCAGATGCACACACATATCAAAGCAGTCGAGGCGCTTCGCAAGGTCACCGGGGAGCTTCCGGTCAACGTGAAGTTCCTGATCGAGGGCGAGGAGGAAGTCGGCGGGGCGGCGATCACCAAGTACGTCCGGGAGAATCCGGAGAAGCTGAAGGCCGATGTGGCGCTCGTCTCCGATACGGCGATGTACGCCGAAGGCTATCCGTCTCTGTGTACCGGACTGAGGGGATTGATCTACATGGAGATTGACGCGCGGGGGCCTGCGCGCGATCTGCATTCGGGACTTTATGGCGGCGCCGCGCCGAATGCGGTGTACGGACTCATCGAGCTGCTGGCCAAGGCCAAGAATGCCGATGGGGTATTGCAGATTCCCGGCATCTATGACGAGGTCGCGCCTCCGGCGAATGCCGAGAAGGAAAGCTGGGCCGGTCTGCCGTTCAACGAGGACGAGTTCTTGAGGAACGAGGTCGGCTCGACGGAGCTCACGGGCGAACCCGACCAGAGCGTGCTGGAGCGTGTGTGGGCACGACCCACCTTCGAGGTGCACGGCATTGCGGGAGGGTTTACGGCCGCCGGTTCGAAGACGGTGATTCCCGCGAAGGCGACGGCGAAGGTCAGCCTGCGCCTGGTGCCGAATCAGGATGCCGACAAGACGGTGGCGGCAGTCAAGGACTGGGTGGACGCCAATAGCCCGAAAGGTATCCGGACCGCCGTGCGCGTAATGGCGTCGAGCCCTGCTGTGTCGGTGAATCCGGATCACCCGGCGATCCAGACAGCGGCCCGGGCCCTGGCCGATGTCTTCGGACGGCCGACCGTCTATATACGCTCCGGCGGGTCGGTTCCCATTGTCGGCGACCTCGATCGTCACCTCGGAGTACCGGCCGTCATGATGGGGCTCGGTCTTCCCGACGACGGCCTCCACTCTCCCAATGAGAAGTTCAGTCTGAACAACTACTACACCGGGATCAAGAGCGTCGCCCGGTTCCTGGTCGAGTACGGACGCACGGCTTAAGCGGCACAGCGGAGATCGGCCCTGGCGGACACGACCCATGACATGACGCAGAGCCACCATGTGGCTCGGTCAGCGGGCATCGTTTCCATCTCGGTGATGCTCAGCCGGGTGGCCGGGCTGGTCCGGGAGATTGTCCTGGCCCGGTTATTCGGCGCGGGTATGGCCTACGATGCCTACCTGCTCGGCTTCCGCATCCCGAACCTCGCCCGGGATCTGTTTGCCGAGGGAGCTTTGTCCTCGGCCTTCATCCCTAGTTTCACGCAATACCTTTCGAAACGAAGCAAGCGCGAAGCGGTGGAGTTGGCGAACCTCGTCTCGAGCGCGATTGTTCTGTTCGTCGGGTGCTTCTGCTTGCTGGGCATCATCTTTACACCCGCCCTGGTATCGCTGCTCGCCCCCGGATTCCGGGAGGTGCCCGGAAAGTTCGAGGCGGCCGTCACGCTGACCCGAATCATGTTCCCATTTCTGCTCCTGATCTCCCTGTCGGCGCAGTCGATGGGAATGCTGAACGCCTGCAACCGATTCGCGATCCCGGCCCTGGCGTCGATGTGGTTCAACATTGGATCGCTGCTGCTGGGACTCCTGGTTGGTTACGAGATTGGACCGCATGCCGGGATCGAGCCTATTGAAGGAATGGCGATCGGGGTGGTCTGCGGGGGGATGCTGCAGTTGTTGTGGCAGGTTCCGAGCTTGCGGAGCGAAGGCTTCGGTTTCCGGCCGCGGATCGACTGGTCTCACCCGGGACTGCGGCGGATTCTCCACATGATGGGGCCGGCGATTCTCGGCGCCGCCGCCGTGCAGGTGAACGTGATGGTGAACACCAACTTCGCCTCGCAGATTGTGGACCCGGTGCGCGGACAGGATGGTCCGGTGAGCTGGCTGAGCTATGCCTTTCGCTTCATGCAGTTGCCGCTGGGCGTCTTCGGAGTGGCGATTGCCGCCGCCAGCCTGCCGTCGATCTCGCGCAGCGCGACGCATGGAAATCTCGACGAGTTCCGGCGGACCCTGTCCGAGTCCCTGGGCCTTGTCTTCCTGCTGACAGTGCCCTCGTCGGTGGGATTGGTGGTGCTCGGCCGGACGATGATTGCAGCCATTTACGAAGGGGGCAACTTCGAGCCGTATGACACGCGTCAGACGGCCCTCGCGTTGAGTTTCTATGCTGTCGGGCTGGCCGGCTACTCGGCCATCAAGGTTCTGACGCCGGCCTTCTACGCAATCGGCGACTCACGAACGCCCATGCTGGTGAGTATCGCGTCCATTGCCGTCAACCTGACCGCCGTGATACTGTTGCTTCGCTATACGACTCTCGGGCATGCGGGGCTGGCGCTTTCGACCTCGGTAGTGGCATTGAGCGCCTTTCTGGTCGAGTTCTGGATCCTGCGCGGCCGCATTGGGGGGATCCATGGCCGCGCGCTCGCGAAGAGCTTCCTGAAGGTGGTCACCGGCTCGGCTGTCATGGGCGGCGTGGTTGTCCTTCTCAGCCAGATGATTCGTTCGGCCCTCGGCACATCCCGTTCGGCCAATCTGCTCGAACTGGGCATTTGTATTTCGATCGGGGTCCTCCTCTACTACGCCCTGTGCCGTTTCACGGGTGTCTCCGAGCTCGCTCTGGCCACCCGCGCGCTGGGTGGACCGATCTCGAGGTCGCTGTCGGGGCGGCGTGGTAAAATCCAGTAACGATGGGGCCGGACGTCAAAGTAGCGCTCAAGATACAGAGCCTGGACCTGCGTATCACCGAGCTGAAGCGGGAGATTGCTCAGCTTCCCAAGCATATTGCGGAGATCGAGAAGCAGCTTGTTGCTCACGAGCGCCGGTTGGAGGTCGACCAGGCGGCCATGGCGGCAAACGAGAAGGAGCGGCGAAAGCTCGAAGGCGATATCAAGAGCTTCGAAGAGAAGACCTCCAAGCTCAAGAACCAGATGCTCCAGGCGAGCACGAACGAGCAGTACAAGGCTTTTCAAAATGAGATCCGTTTTGCCGAGGAGAGCATTCGCAAGAGCGAAGACCGGATTCTCGAGCTGATGGAAGAATCGGAGACGCTGGCCGAGGCGGTCGAGAAGGCCGAATCGGCTTTGAAAGCGGAGAAGCAGGAAGTCCAGAGGGAGGCCGAGTCAGCCCGCGAGCGCACGGCCGCCGACGAGAAGGAACTCGCCGAGAAACTGGCGGAACGGAAAGGCCTGGTTCCCGAGTTGAATCCAAAGATTTACGATACCTACGAGCGGATCCGAAAGCGCTTCGGCTTGCCGGTGCTCACCGAGGGGAATTCCGGGCGGTGCTCGGCCTGCAACATCGCTTTGCGGCCGCAGTTCTTCCAGGATCTGAAGCGTGCCAATGAACCGGTCCGTTGTGAGAATTGCTGGCGGCTGTTGTACTACCATCCGACAATCGATGTCGAGGCCGAGCAGGCTCCAGCGAGCTGAGAGGCCGTGGCCCGGCGATCGCGAGTGGATCTCCACCAGCCTGCAAGATCTGCTCAGCGGGCGGTGCTATCGCGAGGTATTATCTGCTGCGAATCAGCAGAGCGTGGCCGTCCGGGTCACGAACGAGCACCCCTTGGGCGTCACCTCCACCGATCGGGTCCAATGACGCGGCATCCGGAGAGATGAATGAGACGCCGTGGTCCCTTAACTGTTCAACGGTGCGTTCAAAATCGTCGACCAAAACGGCCGTGGAGACGTGCCACAAGTCATTTGGCCGCGAATCGGGCGGGTATGGTCTGCCAGACCCTGGAGTGATGTATTCGAGAAGCTCCACTCCCGGACCGGCGCCGGCGCTCATTCCAGTAATCCGGACTCGCGAACCGAAGATGTGGTTCAGACGCTCCTGTTCCCGGCCGTAATTCAGGCTCTCACCGGCGACTCTGAACCCCAGAGCCTGGTAGAAGCGCACGCTCGCATCGGTGTCGGCGGTAGCGATGGCCGTATGATCAATACCGAGGAAGAGGTTATCGCTGTTTCGGTGCCACTTTGGGTTGCCTTTTCCTGGCGGGAAGTAGATCAGCTCGAGCGGATGGTTGTCGGGATCGCGGAAGTAGATCGCCCGAATCCCGGCCGCTGTCGTGTTCCACTCGGGTAGTGTCTGTGGGTCCGTTGAGATTTGCTTCACGCGGCGACTGCGCAAGCGGTTGTAGGCTTCGTCCATGTCGCTGACAACGATTGCGATGTGTTGGAACCAGCCGTCATTGCTGGCCGAGTCCAGCGGGACCGGCCGCCCTTCCGGAGTCACGTACTGAACGAGCCTGATCCTCTCCTCGCCCAGCGCCAGCGTGGCCGCGCGCACGTTCGTGCCGAACACGCCCGTGAGCCGGTCGATTTCGTCGGAAACCGCCTCGCTCCGGGAGACCTCCCGAAAGGAAAGAACATCCGTGAAGAAGCTCACCGAACGCTCGAGATCAGCGATTGGAAACGCAATCGCCCCTACGCCAGTTCCTTCAGCCGCCGCTAGCGGTAGTACCCCGAGCAGCGCCAGCACAAGTACGGCGGCGGTCAAGGCCCTCATGGCTCGCACTGACTTCATCAGCACACCCAGCTTCAACCCAGCCTCTCGATGAGGTGGTCGCCCACGCGGAGCGCATTCGCCATGATTGTGAGGGCGGGGTTCACAGC
>CAYLSS010000306.1:0-5885 GCA_964385765.1 uncultured Solibacteraceae bacterium | reverse complement strand
CGAGGTGGTCCTCCGCCAGACTTTTTCGACGCCTTTCTCGGAAAGCCCTTCCCGGTTGTTCGAACGGATCCAGATAGCCAGCCCCAGCCCTTACGAGTTCTTTCTGCAACTCGGCGACGAGCAGCTCGTCGGCGCCTCGCCGGAGATGTACGTCCGGGTCGAGGGCCGCCGGATCGAAACCTGCCCGATCTCGGGAACCGCCCGCCGCACCGGAGACCCCCTGCGCGATGCTGACAACATCCGCGACCTGCTCGCCTCGCCGAAGGAAGAGTCCGAGCTGACCATGTGCACCGACGTCGACCGCAATGACAAGTCGCGCGTCTGCGTGCCCGGCTCCGTTAAGGTGATCGGCCGCCGGCTGATCGAAGCCTACGCCGGCGTCTTCCACACCGTGGACCACGTCGAGGGTGAGCTCGCCGAGGGCTTCGACTCGCTCGATGCGTTCCTCACGCACATGTGGTCGGTGACCATGATCGGCGCACCGAAGAAGGCCGCCGCGCAGGCCATCGAGGATCTCGAAAAGGATGCCCGCGGCTGGTACGGCGGTGCGGTCGGCATGGTTTCGCTCAACGGCGATATGAACACGGGCATCATGATCCGGGCGGTCCATCTGCGCGACGGCGTCGCCCGCTACCCCGTCGGCGCGACGCTGCTCTACGACTCGGATCCGGAAAGCGAGGAGCGCGAGACCCGGATGAAAGCGACCGGCTTCTTCCGAGCTATCCGCGAAGCCCGCCCCGCCGAGCAGGCGCCGGCGCGACCAGCCGGACGCCCTGGCTCCGGTGTGAAGCTGCTTCTGGTCGACCACAATGATTGCTTCATCCACACCCTTTCGAACTACGTCCGCCAGACCGGCGCCGGCGTGGTCACCTATCGCGCCGGCTTCCCGCTCGAGTTGATCGAGCAGGAGCACCCGGACATCGTCCTGGTCTCCCCCGGCCCGGGCCGCCCCTCGGACTTCGGCGTCCCCGACTTAGTCCGCCACACGGCAAACCTGGGCATCCCGATCTTCGGCGTCTGCCTGGGCCTGCAAGGAATCGTAGAAGCCTACGGCGGCAAGCTCGGTGTCCTGGACTACCCGATGCATGGCAAACCGTCGGTAGTAAAGCACACCGGCGCCGGCGTCTTCACGGGCCTGCCAAAAGAATTCAAAATCGGCCGCTATCACTCCCTCTACGCCATCCGCGAGCACTTACCCGAGGTACTGGAAGTAACCGCCGAATCCGACGACGGCGTAATAATGGGCGTCCGGCATCGTGAACTGCACATCGAAGCAGTCCAGTTCCACCCGGAGTCGATCCTGACGCTGGAGGGTGACTGTGGTTTGAAGCTGATGGAAAACGTAGTGCGCCTGTTGGCGTAATGCGAGCGCGAGACCAAAATCGTTGATCAAGCGGGAGATCGTGTCGCGAGTGGTCGACTCCGGCTGAGACCGGCTGGTGGCGGTGCATGTCTTGCGACTCGCCGTCTCCGCGCCGTGGTCTTGCTGGAGCGCGCTATTTCAGCGCTTCCAGCACTGCATCGGGTCCTTCAGTTTGGAGTTTTCTTTTGAGGACGGCCCGGGCGAGCTTCGATCCTCGGATGACTCCTTTGAGTTCCAACGAACGGTGGGTGGTGTCGGGGCCCCATCCGGACCCATCGACAAAGAGAACGTAGTCCAGGCTGACTTGGGTATCGGGCGAGCCCACGGCAAAATCAGGCGGAACTTGAAATCTCACCTGAAACTCCGCTCCTGGGTCATACCCGTCGTTCCCAGGATCCTCGACCGCTCGCAACTGGGCTCGGACAATCTGCCGCGGCCTACCCGTTCTCGGACTCGGAGCGGAGGCGACCAGCACGAATCCGGCAACTGCCTTTTCGGATGCGTTGGCAAGGGTTACCGTGGCTGCGGTTGACCCGCCAGTGGTCCGATCTGATAGGCCGCGGATTTCCAGAGGTGTTGCGATCTCTGACGCTTGTTCCTGGCAGAGACCACTAGAAGCTAGTCCGAACAGGAGTACGAAAGACGCCACAAGTTGCTGTAGTTTCATGTGCTCTTCCTCCCGCTAGCAGTCGAAGCAATAGTAGCTGTTGGAGTAATAGCAGTACTCGCAGACATCGTACATGGTACATGAGTACATCTTCTCCGGATAATTAAGGCACTCAGCGTCCGCCATCAGGATGCAATAGTCGCCGCAACAGCCGTACTGTCCGCCGCGGTCGCTGCATTCCCAGTGAATAACGCGTCCGATCCCAAGATCGCACTCGGATCTCTTCTCGCATTGCCAACATTGCCATGAGAACAGCGGGGACGACGGTCCACTGAGCACCGTTACTAGCAGGAACAGCGACGCAACGGCTCCGAAGGACCGCCTGATCGATTGGTTCATCTTTGGTATCCCTCCTAGTGTGGAAACTGCTGGGATGACTCATGGCCAATAGCAGGCTCTAGAGCCATCAGAGCGTCCCGTTCAGGTGAGTGTTTCTACCACTACCCGAGATCATACCCGAAAAACAGGGGGGCAAGAAGTATTTATAGTCTTAATAGCTAAGAATTCTGTTACCCTTACCTATACTGTAAAGGTAAGAAAGCCGCTCGCAGAGGGACGAGAGAAACCGTTAATGAACGGCACAAACGCTAAAAGGAAGATCGATTGGAGATTGCTGTCAGTCGACTCCCGAATTGCCCAGCGGCGATCTCACTCCACAGAAGTCTACGAAACTGCCGGCTTTAACATTCCGGCCAGCAACTTCGGGGGCGCGTGTTCTCCATTTGACTTAAGGGTAAGGGAAATGGGCAGGAGAAAAAGCAAACGGGTCGCCGTCCGGTCGTAATCGTGTCCCACGACGGCTTCAATCAGGCGCCCTTGTGGAACTCTTCCCGCCAGCCTTGCTGATGAAATAGACGACGCCCTGAGGACTGCCTTGGACCTCGACTGAGACGTCTGAACAGGGGGCATATGGAACCGCGACCATCAGGGAGCGCTCCAACCCGGTCGATTTCAGCGACGCACACCAGTTGCCGTGCACGGGTACCTTTCTTCCGTTCGACTCAAATCGAATTTCTTTCTTCTCCAAGGGACGGATTTCGGGCATACTGCTTGGAGGACTGTTGTCCCATTGGGAGGGGCGCAATGCTATCGAAGGCCTGGGACCAAAGGAAACCTTCGTATGACTTCATCGTGATTGGCTCGGGTTACGGAGGGGCGATCACGGCAGCCCGAATCGCTCAGTCGAGCCGCAACGGGGCGCCTTCCGTGTGCGTTCTCGAACGTGGACGCGAGTGGCCGATTGGGAAATTTCCGGATCGCCTCGAGGAGGTGCTCGTCGAACAACGGTCGCACGTCAATCCGCTCGGCCTGTATGAGTTGCTCAACTACCCGGACATCTCGGTTATCAAGGGCTCCGGTCTCGGTGGCACGTCGCTGATCAATGCCAATGTTGCGATTGTCCCCGACGAGAAGGTGTTTGAGTCATCGGAATGGCCGGCTTCACTTTCGCTCGACGAACTCCGGCCATTCTATGAAATGGCCAGACAGGGCCTTGCCGTAAGTCCGCACCCGCGTGCGGCGGAGTTGCTCAAAGTACAAGCCCTGAAGCGGCGTGGCGCCGAGATCGACGTTCAGACCTCGGCCGCTGAGCTCGCGGTAAACTTCACCGTCGATGGCAACAACGCACACGGTGTCCCCCAAGTACCGTGCACCGATTGCGGCGACTGTGTCACAGGCTGCAACACGAGCGCCAAGAATACCCTCTATATGAACTATCTGCCGGAAGCCGACCGCCATGGGGCGGACATTTTCACGCAGACGAAGGTCGAATGGATCGAAAAGCTCGACGGGGGCGGCTGGCGCATCCACGGCCGCCACTACCGCACCAAGCGGTCCAACCGGAAGTTCACCCTGGATGCCCGCAATGTGATTCTCGCCGCCGGCTCGATCAACTCGACCGAGATCCTCATGCGGAGCGAGATGCACGGCCTCTCGGTTTCGCCGGTTCTAGGAACGCAGTTCGGCGGCAACGGCGATTTCTTCGGACTCGCTTACAACGGTGATTTCCCGACGAATGTCCTCGGTTTCGGGACCAAGACGTCGAAAGATCGGGCGAACCGTCCGCCTGGCCCGACTATCGTGGGAGTGCTCCGCTACGACACCGCCAACCCCGATCATAAGTTCACCATTGAGGATCTTTCGTTCCCAACCGCCTATGTCGCCGCGGCCAAGGCTGCATTCCCCTTCTTCCAGCGCGAAGATACCGACACGGCCGATGAAGCGATTGAGAGACAGCGAATCGCGAACGACCTCGATTTCCTCACGCCGGATGAAGCAAACGGCGCGATGAACCACACCATGCTCTATCTGTGCATGGGGCTCGATAACGCCAAGGGATCGATGAAGTTCGATGCCCCGTGGTTTGAGCCTGACGGCCGGATGACCATCCGCTGGGAGGACGCCGGCCGTCAACCGCTGTTCGCTTCGATCAATGGAGAGCTGCTGCGCCACTCCCGTGCACTGGGGGCGAGCTTCATTGAGAATCCGCTGTGGGACATATTCAACCTGCGCCACCTCATTACGGCGCACCCTCTGGGCGGCTGCCCGCTTGGCGATGACTACATGCAAGGCGCCGTGGACGAGTTCGGCCGTGTCTTTGCCGGCGATGGCGATGTCCACGACGGTCTCTACGTCGCCGACGGCGCGATCATCCCGAGCGCACTGGGCGTGAACCCGTTCATGACTATTTCCGCGCTGGCTGAACGCATCGCGGACCGGGTTGTGCGTCATGAGCAGGGCGAACGCTTTCCGGAACCAAAGACCTCGGTCGGCTTTGCCGGTATCGACCCACTCGAAGTCATGGACTGGCGGGAGTTCGAGTTGGAAAAGCTCTTCCGTCGTGCGCCTTCCCTACCCGTCGACGTCATGCTGAATTCGGGCGGGCGGGTCATCGACAGGACCAAGCGTTCAATCCGCAATGACGAGTACTGGAAGGGCTTCTTTCCCAAGGGCCATATTTTGAATCCCCTGTCCGCCGCTCTCTACACCGGTTTCAAGAAGCGGTTCTTCAAGAAGAAGCGTAAGTTCGCTGGGATTACTTCGGATACCGACAATCACATTAACGCACGCAATACTCTCGAGGCCGTGACCATAAAAGATCGCAAAGGTGGCCTGGACCCAGGTGACTATGTCCTGCTTCGATACGAGGATCCCCCGTGGCAGCTTTACTACGACGTTTTCAAGGTTGTGAACAATGACCTGCTCATTGGGCGGGTCCATTTTGGCACTTATCCGCACGGTATCCGGCTCTTCACGTTCCCGATGACCCGATCTTACGGGTTTGACCGGATGACGGTGGAGGACCACCGCGCATTGTGGGAGCAGGGTACGGTTCCCACCCCGCAGGAGCTTCATGGAGTCTGGCGCATGGACGCCATCTCCAACGCCAACCATGCCGGTTCCATGGCATATCTTCACTTCGACCACAAGCCCGACGGGCGTCTCGAGGCTCGCTATCAACTCCTCGGGCTCATTGAAGGGCTGGTGACTCCGAGCTTCGTCGCCAACCACTTTCAACTCCATGACTTCACTCCCTTCCACGACGAAATCAAGAAACTCGATGACGACCTGTTCATCGGCAAATACGTCGTGCCGTTTCCGCCGGGCGCCGAGGCGCTCTTTCCCGGAACATCGCTCGGTCTGTTGCACACAGAGGCCGGCGACAATGGTGGACGCCGTGTCGGAATCTACTATCTGCTCCATCGGACCACCAGGAAAGAGATACCGACAAATCGGCTGCTCGCTCCGTTCCTCGATACCAACCTGCCGCCGGACGTCGGTATGACATTCGATGAGAAGATGGTCGGCTGGCAACAGCCCGCCGCCGAGGGCAACGCCTGGGATATCAAGTCGGCC
>CAYLSS010000305.1:0-5886 GCA_964385765.1 uncultured Solibacteraceae bacterium | reverse complement strand
GTAGCAGGTCTCGGGGTCCAGGCCGGCGGCGCTCAGGCGGCCGGCAAGTTCAGCGGCGGTGTCGGCGAACGCCAGCGGCGAAGCCATCAGCGTCCAGAGTAGGATCAGCCACCTCACACTTCCAGTTTACTTCGGGGGCGAAATCCGGGCCGACGATTCGCTACATAAGGTTCAGGTTGTCCGGCTCATAGGCCGGGAACACCCGAGACAGATCAGCGGCGCCCAGGTGCTTGAGCAGCACCTCCGCCAGGACGTCGCGATAGTCCGTGGTCACCTCCAGATCGCGACCCTGGTAAAGCTGTTCAGGCTGTAGTCCGGGCCAAGCGCCGTAGATCCGGCCGCCGTTGACGCCACCGCCGAGCACGAACATCACGTTGCCGTGGCCATGGTCGGTACCGAGGTTGCCATTCTCGCCGGCCGCGCGGCCGAACTCGGACATGGTCACCGTGACCACGTCGTCCGCGCGGTCGTCCAGATCCTGATAAAAGGCCGCCAGGGAGTCGCCGAGTTGCCGGGAGAGACCTCGCAACTGCGGACCCTCGTTCGTATGATGATCCCAGCCGCCGATGTCGGCGAATGCCACCTCGAGCCCGACATCGGACTTGATGAGCCGCGCCAGCTCCTCGAGACTCCGGCCGAGCGTCCCACTTGGATACTCGACGTCGGTCCGGGGCTGCTGGTCCGCCGAGCGGATGATCTCCACCGCCTCGAACGTCTCGCGGGCCGTCGCGCTCAGTTGAGCGTCGGCCGACTCGAGATACATCCGCTCGTAGATGGGGGCCAGGGGGCCCTGCAATTGGAAGTCGCTCAAGCTGCTGATGGCGAGCGCCGGATTTGTTCCCGCCAAGGTTCGCGGAATCCTCTTCCCCATGGCGACGGCACGGACCGGCGAGGCCTCTGCGCTGGCATCCATCGCCCGGTTCAGCCAGCCGTCGGCGGTCGATTTGAGACCCGGGGTGCCGGACTCCATGAAGTCCTGGGCATCGAAGTGCGACCGAGTCGGGTCCGGCGACCCTACCGCGTGAACAATCGCCATCCGCCCCGCATTGAAAAGCGGGGCCAGCGACTCGAGGTTCGGATGCAGGCCGAACAGCCCGTCCAGGTCGAGCGCTCCGCCTTCCTGACCCGGACGGGGAATCGCAATGGTCGGGCGCAGATCGTAGTAGCGCTGTTCCATGAACGGCGCCACCAGGTTCAAACCATCGGCCGCGCCGCGCTGGAAGATGGCCACCAGCACCTTCTTTCGACCGGCGTTCTCCTGTCCGAAGGCCGCCCGAGCGAGCCACAGAGGCGCCGAGCCGACCCCCGCCATCGCGACCGCTGAATTCCTCAAGAAGAATCTTCGTGACACCAGCATCATTCACCTCCTCTGAAACTCCGGCGAGCCCAACACTAGCGCCGTCAACGCCACGGAATGAGAGCTGTTCCGGAGCCCGTCCTCGATCGCCGAACGGCTCGATTCACTCAGCGGGACGTTCAACAGCTTGCCGGCGACCGCGTCGAGGTTGTCGCCGAGACCAGCGGCATCCACCGTGACGCCCGGGAGCTTTCCAGCGGCCAGCGCCTGGGCGAAATTGACCCGCTCAAACAGCGTCGCCGAGTTCATCCAACCGGTGCTTGCGTTTGGATAGCCGGTGGGGGCCGGCATCTGGTAGAGCGGCTGTCCCATACGCTCCAGCATGACGCTGAGGGCGAGCGCCGAATCGATCTCACCGCCCGCCGCTCTCACCGCCCCAACCACGAGTTCGAGCGGCGATTTCACCTTGCTGCGATAGGAGCGCTCGGAGAAGAATTCCTCCGAGGTCAGCATGGTTCGCATCACTTCGCGCAGATCGCCTTCGGTCTCCCGGAAGGTGGCCGCCATTCGGATTACCAGCGACTCGGGCGGATCATCGGCCACGAAGCGCTGCGCCAGGCGGTAGGAGATATGGTGGGCCGTCGAGGGATGAGCGGCGAGAATGCCGAGCACCTCGAGGCCGTCGTGGATGCCGCCTCCGGTCGGAAGTCGATGCCCCAGCACCGTCTTGGGGTTGCGGTCATGAAACCCGGATATGAACTTGAAGCCGCCTCCCTGGCGGGGCTGCGCGATAGACCAGCCCGTAAAGGCTCGCGCCACCTCGATCACATCCTCCTGCGTGTAGCCGCCGTCCACCCCCATCGTGTGGAGTTCGAGCAGCTCACGCCCGTAATTTTCATTCAAGCCGTTGATGTTCGGCAGAGCGCCGGGCCGCCGCTGGCGGATGCGCTCGATCGCTTCGGGGTCGGCTGACTGCCAGTTGTCGAGGTAGTACAGCATCGCCGGACTCTGGGCGGTCGCAAGCAGCAGGTCGCCGAACTTGCCGAGCACGTGAGGACGAATCGCGTCGCGCTCGTAGGAAGTTGTCAGTTGCCGCAGCGGTCCCTCGTTCAGGTAGACGTTGAAGTGGTTGAACCAGAAATCGGTCAGGACCTCCTGGAGTTGGCGATTCGAACAGGCGGCGCGGAGCAGCTTGCCCTCGAACAGGTCATCGATCACCACGCGCTCCGGCCGCACGACAAACGTCATGCGGCGCCGCAGCGTCGCCGGAGCCACCGCGGCAACTGCTTCCCGGTCCCGCCGTCTCATGGCGAAGACCACGTCGGACAGCTTGCCGTTGTCCATCGACTCGAGCAGTGCGATTTTCTCGTCCGCCGCGCCCCAACGCATCGTCGCCAACTCTTCTCTACTGAGCAGATCGGTCAGCCGCCGGCGCGGGATGCGCTCGCCATTCTGCTGGGCTCGATAGCGTTCAGCCAGCCTCTCGACCACCGCCGCCACCTCGGGATCCGATGGCAGACGGGCCTGACCCCGGGCCACCTGACGGATGACTTGTGGCGGCGGGTAGTTCTCGACGATCTCCCGGCTGCTCATTCCCAGCGACGCAAGGGGCGCCAGCTTCGCGTCCAGCTCCGGATTCTCGTGGATCTGACCCGGGTTGAGCTGTTGTTCGATCCAGGCGTCCAGGCCCATCTCGCCAACGGCATCCGCATCGCCGGGCCGCGCGCCGAACGTCAGCCGGTCCAACGCGTGGGCGATTTTCTCTTCATCGGAAAGCCCTTGCGCAAACGGCTCCGTACCTCCAGCCCCCAGCGTCAGCGCCAAGTATACGAGCAGCCCCGCCGGAAGCATCCAGATTCGTTGAGGCATCGTTGATTCACCCCTTTCATACACTCGAACACACGGCTCCACTTTTTGTTGCGGCTTTATTCGCGCCATCAAACCGGCGTTTCCGATATTTCACCTGTTCGATCTTTGGAGCTTCAGAACCCGGTGGTTATCGCTGTCGGGAATGTAGAGATCGCCGCTGGGGTGGATGAATACGCCGTGTGGCCGGTTGAGTCCCGTTTGCAGACGATCATCCGGCACAATCCGGTCGCCTCGGCCTCCGGCACCGGCGATGGTCGCTGTCGCGCACCCATGTGCACACTCGATAGTACACCAGGCCGCGACCATCGGATAGCTTCGTCGGTCCCCTCCTCTTTTTCGATTGCGGTGCAACATCCGGGGCCCCGAACAGTCTCCCCAAGAGAGAGACCGACCAAATGAAGTGGAAATCCATCGTCACAACAGCGGCCGTGACCATCATCGTGTCGATTTGGGGTTGCGAAAGGCAGGTTCTGACACCGATGAATACCGCCAGTGCGCGATTGATCTCTTCAAACGGCGAGAACATCGGCAGAGCCACACTGGCGGAGACAGAACAGGGAGTCCGCTTGCACATCGAGGTGGATGGTCTTGAGCCCGGCGTACATGAACTACAAGCTCTGGATGCCGGGGCCTGTGAACTTCCGCATTTCGCGGCGCCGGGCGACAAAGCGCCCGCCACCTTGGGCACAGTCGAGGTCGATGAAACCGGTGAGGCGTCCATCGATCTCACTTTGGAAGACCTCTCACTGGCGTCGGATGACGAAAGCACCCTGATGAACAAATCCTTGATCATCACGACGCAAGACGGTCTGGGCGCCCGGATAGCCTGCGGCGTGGTGGAATCCGAGGCTGTTGAATCCGAGGTGTAACGTCTTCCCGGAAGGCTGCTCCGGGGCCCCGCCGGCGGGCCTGGGCGAGGATCGTGACCCGTCGCTACGACGCTGGCAAACACCAGAATATCGCTGAGTTCATCAAGCTGAACTGCAAGATGAGGATCGGCCCGACGAACCGCGATGCGGCCGTCCGGAGGGAACTGGGGCATCCAGCCTCAACGTATCCGACGCTTCTCATGTTCGTAGAGCAGCGTTCCGTTTTCGTCATAGAAACGGAACCGGGCCACGCCGGCATCGCCGTCCGGCCGGACCGAGATCAGCAGGAAACCGCCGCTGGCCTCGGGACTGTGATAGGGTTGCTCGATCTCGCCATCCGGATCGGTAGAGTTTGGATCGCCGGGAAAGGTTCCGAGGATCGCGTTGGCATCCACCAGGGCGCCGGATGAAAACTCCTCGTAGCCGCTCGGGTGGATCGAGTGGTACTGCCAGTGGCGGTCGCCGCAGGCAATGAAGAACTCGTCGGCGGCGAACCGCTCGGCCTGCAGCCACTCGAAGAACTCGTCGCCTTCGTGGCGAAAGCCGTTGATGTTGGTGTGATTATCGCGTTTGCCGCCGGAATCCGGGCCGACCATCGGAGTCGGCGAGATCAGCAGCTTGAAGGTCGCGTCGCTTCCTTTCAGCGTCTTCTTCAGCCACGACTTTTGCTCGGCGCCCCAGATTGTCTTCCACGGACCATCCGGCATGTCATTCGGACTCCGGTAGTCGCGGCCCTCGACAAACCAGATCTGCAGATCGCGGCTCACGCGGTGCGTCCGGTAAGTGACTGGATTCGCCTCCTTTGGATCGACCACCGGCAGTTGCTCGCGGAAGATACGCAATCCAAGATCGTGCGATGGCTCGAACCCCGATCCCGATTCCCCCTCGTAGAGATTTCTCTTGGGATAGTAGGGAGCGCGATTCGACATCCGGATCAGGACCGGGTTGATCTGGTCGGAGTCATTGAAGCGATGGTCGTGATCGTCCTTCATCCAGTACGAGGCGACTTCGCGGAAGAGATCGAGGAAGCGCGGCTGCGAATACTGCTCATGATGCTTCTTGCGCATTTCGTGCTGCGTCTGGGCGCGACCCCGGTGTCCGGGATGATCGTAGTAGACGTTGTCGCCGGTGCCGACAAAGTAGTCGGGCTTCGACTCGAGTATCGACGCCAGTCCCGGATATCCGAGGTGCTTGTCCGGCCCGGTGTAAGGTCTCGTCCTCCCGCTGCCGGTGTAGTGGAAGAAGGAATAGTTCATCCCGGTTACTATCGCCAGGGAGTAGGCCTCCGCGCCGGCGCCCGCCAGGGTCCGGAAGGTGGCCGCGTTTGAGGTCCGCAGGTCGTCTTTCGCGGGCCCATAGTGGAGCCGGTAATGATAGCGCGACGCCGGTCGCAAACCATCCACTTTCGTCTTGACGATGAAATCCGCCGGCGGCACGGCTTCGAGCCATTCGGTTCGACGGGCGTCGCGGAATTCCCCATTGTCGGCGACTTCAAAATATGCCCATCCACCGACGCCCCGAACTCCTTCCCATCGCGGATCCTGGAACGGGCTGGAGGAGGTGAGCCGCGACTGCAGGATCACCGACCTCGCGGTCACCTCGCCCGCCATGGCGCCCTGTCTCAGATTCACCGGAAAGTCAGACTGCTGCGCGGCGGCCGCCAGAGCAAGAAAGGGGATGAACGTTCGAAAGAGTTTCATGATGGCGCTTGTCGCACAATCAGTCTACCTCTGTGCAAACCTCGGAGGTGCTCAGGCTGTTCAACGCCGGATCATTCGAAAGGGAAGAACAAGGAATGGCGGAGAGAGAGGGATTCGAACCCTCGATAGAGTTACCCCTATACACGCTTTC
>CAYLSS010000304.1:0-5889 GCA_964385765.1 uncultured Solibacteraceae bacterium | reverse complement strand
CGAGAGCGGCGCCGCCGCTGAGCGCGGCTCCGGCGGAGGCCGTTTCGCGGACCAGTGGCGAAGCCTGGCCGATAGCTGTCAGCCCCACCGACGTCCCCAGGAAGTAAAGCAACCACAGCATGTAGAACTGCGGGGTGCGGAGCATCTCCACGGGCGTGAAGCTGCGCGCGGCATTGGCTGCGTCGGCCGCCGAGGGAGACCATCCGATCGGTTGCCAGCCCGGGGGCGGTACCCGGTAAACCTGCGCGGCGCCGATCACCAGCGCCAGGAAGATGGCCGCCATTATCAGGAAAGTACGTGGGATGGTGACGGCGTAGGCAGCCGGATCCGAACCGATGAGCGCCTCGAGCAGCGGGGCAAAGATGAGCGAGCCCGCGCCGAACCCCATCACGGCCAGGCCGACGATCATGCCGCGGCGATCCGGGAACCAGCGGATGCACGTCGCGATCGGCGTGACATAGGCGAAGCCGACTCCAAGTCCTCCGAGCACCCCGTAGGCCGTGATCAGGCCGGCCGGAGTGTCGCCGATCCAGGCGGCAAGAAGACAGCCCGCGCCGAGCAGCAGGCCGCCCACGCTGCCCACGAGTCGCGGTCCTTTCCTATCCTGCCAGAAACCCGCTACAACCATGGCCACGGTGAAGAAGAGCAGCGAGTAGCGGAACGGCGCGATGCTGGTCGACTTCGACCAGCCGTGCAGCGTTTCCAGCGGCTCTCGAAATACGGCCCACGAATAGAGCACTCCCAAACAGAGCTGCATGACAAGTGCCGCGGCCACGAATCGCCACCGGTTTCCCAGTTCGGTTTGCATCCTGATTCTCCCCTTCGCCGTGTACCGGAGTCGTGTTTCGGTTTGGACACGGGTGCGATCAATCCTAGCAAAGACAATAAAAATCTATCACGGAGAATAATCTGGAAGACTTCTGTGGCACTGGTAGAGGAGGTGACCGGCATGGCGGTAAGGGCAGTTTCCGGGCTCCGAATAGGACCCTCCTCCGGCCGCGCCGCTGACGTTCGAAAACCTCAGGCGTCGCGCCATGACGACGCGTTTGTAACGGTAGCGAAAGGTCGGCGCTCCGACCGATGTTTGGTCCAGCGCCACCAGGGTCTGCCGGTGTTCAGAGTTCCTTAATGTAGATATTGCGGAACTGAACCAGGCTGGGCGGCCCCACCCATTTGCCGTTCTCCCAACGCCCGTGGTGTTGGAGGCCAATCGGGCCGCGCGCAGCCAGTCCGGGGATCTGCGCGTTGTCGATGACGGTATGGCCGTTGAGCACGATAGTCACACGGTCGCCGCGGAGGGTGATTTCGAAGGTGTTCCATTCGCCGATGTGCTTATCGGCATGCAGCTTGGGCACCGCCGCGGCGCGGACCTTCAGTGAATTTTCTTCGTTCAAGCGCACCTGCCACAACTCGCCCGAGCCGGCCGGCCAGCACCAGATGTTGATCTGCGGGCCGCCTCGGAGGAGGATGCCGGAATCCGAGTCGGGGATCGAGAAGTTAATGACCTCGCCGCCGGCATTCCTCTTGTAAGAGCCGTCCGGCATGATGATTCGCGTTCGAGGGTAGGAGTACGGCGTTTCTTTGATCCGCCAGTCGATGCGCAGGACGAAATCACCGAACTCGTCGGCCGTCCAGAGATGCTTCTGGCCGGGCGCCTCGCTGCGGGCGTCGTAGTCGATGACCCCATCGAGGACCTTCCAGTGCCCGTTGTCGCCCGCCGGCACTTTCCAGCCGCTCAGATCCTTGCCGTTGAAGAGGCTCGTAAAGCCCGGCGGAGGCTCGCCGGCGGCGGTGGCGGCAAGCAGGGTGATTGTCAGTAGAAGACCGGAAAGACGCATGTCGTAAACAGTTATACGGCATCCAGGCTCGGATCGCCAACTCGAGTTGCCCGACCGCTCCTATCCCGAATTTTTGTGTCCCTCTCGATCAGACTTTCGATTCGATTTCCTCGTACTCCCCGTTCAGGGACCTGGTTCACCTCGTTCCTGGGCTGTTCCCATGCGAGAATGCTCAGGAATAGTCGTGTTGGAATCATGGCCCTACTGAGAATTCCGGCGTGCGGTCCGCGCCGCGAATGGACTCTTGCTGTGAGCGATTCTCGCACTAACGCTGGACGTCCGGATCTCGCGGTTTCGAACACGTTTGTCCGCAATCGATCCGAAAAGGAAGTAGAATGGCCTTTTGGGGGAACCAAGATGACCGATCAAGCCACCAAAACCATCCTGATCGTTGATGACGAGCCGGACGTCGCCGCCTATCTCCAGGCGTTTTTCGAGGACCACGGATTCCGCGTGCTCACTGCCTCCAACGGACGGGAGGGCTTCGAGATGGCCATGGCGGAGCGGCCCGATCTGATCACGCTCGATATCACGATGCCCGAGGAGTCCGGTGTGCGTATGTTCCGCGATCTGCAAGGCGATGAGAATACATCCGGTATCAAAGTCATCATCGTCACCGGTGTCTCCCACGAATTCAAACGCTTTATCGAGTCCAGAAAACAGGTCCGCCCACCGGACGCATACTTCGAAAAGCCGATCGATCGCGATGCCCTGCTGTCGAAGGTGAACGAGTTGCTCTCGGTGAAGCCGGCGTAATCACGTCGGGCGACACCGCTCAAATGGGATTGTGGCCCCAATAAGTGACGATCCCGCCGCTCAGTTCCTTTGCGTTGTAACCCATCTGCTGGAGGAAACGGACGGCGTAATAGCTGCGCTGTCCGATGGCGCAGTTGACCCAGATTTCGCGATCTCTCGGCAGCTCTCCATGGCGTTCGCGCAGTTGGTCCATCGGAATGTTGAGGGCTCCGTCTATATGGTCGCTCTTGTACTCTTCCGGACCGCGTACATCCAGAAGCACAGCTTCCGTGTTTTCGAGATCTTCCCAGGCGGCAAGGGGGAGATCATTTCGCAATACGTTGGCGGCAACCATGCCGGCCAAGTTGACCGGGTCCTTCGCGGCGCCGTACTGGGGCGCGTAGCAAAGCTCGGCTTCTTCGAGATCGAATACGGTTGCGCCCTTCTGAATCGCCATCGAGATGACGTCGATACGCTTGTCCACGCCGCTCTCCCCGACCGCCTGGGCGCCGAGCACTCTCCCGTCGGATTTCGAGAAGAGCAGCTTCATGTTGATACGCTTGGCCCCCGGATAGTAACCGGCGTGGCTGCCCGGATGTAGGTAGATCTTTTCGTAATCGGTGATGCCCGCTTGCCGCAGCCGCTTCTCGCTCGCTCCCGTCATGGCGATGCTGAGGCCCAGGCAGCCGCAGACGATTGTGCCCTGGACTCCACGGAACCAGAGATCGCGTCCGGCGATGACGTTGGCCGCGATGCGTCCCTGGCGGTTTGCCGGTCCGGCGAGAGGGGCCAGGACCCATTGACCGGTAACGAAGTCGCGCTTCTCGACGGCGTCCCCGACAGCGAAGATCTTCGGGTCCGAGCTTCGCATGGAATCGTCGACGAGGATGCCTTTTGATGGGCCCAACGCGAGACCGGCGGCTTCGGCAAGGGTCGTCTCCGGCCGGACTCCGATGGAGAGGATCACGAGATCCGCGGGAAAGCTAGCCCCGGACTTCGTTTTGACCACCAGGCCATGGCCATCCCGGCGCTCAAACGCCTCGACAGCATCGTCCAGCTCGACACGGACCTTCTTCGATTCGAGGTGCCTGGCGATTGGCTCGGCCATCTCGGGGTCGAACGGGGGCATCAGTTGAGGCTCCATCTCGATCACGGTCACCGCGAGGCCGCGCTTCACCAGATTTTCCGCCATCTCGAGGCCGATGAATCCGCCGCCGACAATGACGGCGCTCTCCGGCTTCTGTTCGTCTATCCATTCCCGAATCTTGTTGCTGTCGGGGATGGTGCGGAGCACGTGAACCTCGGGCGAATCGATGCCGGGGAGCGGCGGCCGCACCGGCGCGGCTCCCGGAGCCAGCACCAGAACGTCGTAGCGCTCGCGATAAACCCGGCCTGACTCTTTCTCCTTGACCTCGATCTCCTGTTGCTCGCGGTCAATGCGCGTGACCTCGCTGTGGGTCCGGACCTCGATGTTGAAGTTCTTCTGAAACATCTGTGGCGAGGCCACCAATAAATCGCGTTCTTCCTTGATGATGCGACCGACGTAGTAGGGCAGACCGCAGTTGGCGAAGGAAACGAAGGGTCCGCGGTCAAACACGATGATCTCGGCGGATTCGTCCAGCCGCCGCAGCCGCGCGGCACAGGACGCTCCGCCCGCGACACCGCCGACGATGAGTACTCTTTTGCTTGCAGACATAGGGCTCTTTTGAAATGAGAGCCGCCCCGCTCTCAAGTCTATCGGATTCGATTCCGGCCCTCCGGTGACACTTCACCGGCGCGCGGTGACCATCGTTGTCCCCGCGGGCAGTGCCGTGGCCGAAATCCTGCTTAGGCCGAGGGCCGTCAGGGCCTGTTCGAGCCGGTCGGTGGACCATGTGCGGCATCCGCCGCGGCGCATGCGGCGGGCCAGGGATCCAAGGACGACTTCGGGCGCAGGAAGAACTCCGCTCGGAAGAAACGTGTCGTGGAGGATCAGCAGGCCATCTCCCCTTAGGCGGCTCGCGGCGCTGTTTAGTGCCTGCTGCACCTCGCCTCGATTCGCTGAACCAAGCAAGCCGGACAGAATGATGGTTCCGTAATCGCCCCCGGCTCCGCTGAGCTCACTGACAAGCGACAGCGGAACAACCCCGTTGAGGAACGGGTTGACGGCGGTAAAAACCAGGTCCGGCCACCGGCGGAGAATGACCGCCCGGTAGGCTTCGGCGCCATAACCTACCAGCAGGACGGGGCCGCAACCGCCAAGGTCGAGGCGCTCGGCTACCGATGGGGCGGCAAAGCGGGCCAGTGACTCGCAGGATGCCTGGTGCTGGGCTTCGTCGGCGGCGGGGACGAAGTCCTGACACCCTTCGCGGGAGTATGCCGCCAGGGTGCTCCAGTCGCTCGACAGCCGGGCCTGGTGCAGCAGGGTATCGCGAAGGCTTTCCAAAGAGACCGCGCGCAGGTATCGCGACGCCAGCTCCAGATTCTGGTAGCCGTCCGGCCGCTTCTCGACAATGCCGATCGCGGCCAGGGACTCCAGCAACTCGCTCGCCGACGAGCTGTCCAATCCGAGTTGGGCTGCGATCGCATCGGAAGATCGCGGTGTTTCGAGGTAATCGAACAGCCGCTGTTCGAGTGTGTAGCCCAGCACCTGGCTGCCCAGGCCGGCATTCGCCAGACGCAGCAGTTCGTCGGGGACCGGGGCCGGTTCGAATCGGGAGCTGCGGTCGCCGCGGCGCTTCAGATCACGCTCGGCCCGCTGCAGCTTTTCGCGCATGCGGACGACCTCGCCTATCACGAGTGTCGCGGGCGGGCGGATGCCGGCCGCCTGCGCCGTCGCGGCAATGGTCTCGAGCGTCCCCGTGACAGCCCGTTCGTCATGCCAGAACGCCATCTGGATCACTGCCGCCGGGGTCCTCGGGCTTTTCCCATGTTTGATCAGCGTCTCGGCGATCAGGGCGGTGTTGCTCACGCCCATCAGAAATACCAGTGTGTCGATGCCCGCGAGAGCGGGCCAACTCACGCGTTCATGATCCTTGGAGGCTTCGTGGCCGGTTACCACCGCGACTGATGAAGCTGCATCCCGGTGCGTCACGGGGATCCCGGCGCTCAACGGCGCCGCGAAGGCGGAGGTGACGCCCGGAATCACCTCAAAGGGAATGCCGTGGTCGGCCAGGTATTCGGCTTCTTCACCCCCCCGACCGAAAACAAACGGATCGCCGCCCTTCAGTCGTACGACCATCTTGCCCTCGCGGGCCTTTCGCGCGAGAACGCTGTTCGCCTCCTCCTGATTACCGAGGGCTTGTCCCGACGCGTCAACCTCGGGCGCAATGCGGTC
>CAYLSS010000303.1:0-5897 GCA_964385765.1 uncultured Solibacteraceae bacterium | reverse complement strand
ATGAGGACCCCGGCATGCATCAGATCTCTATATGGGCCTCCGACGGCAACTTCACCGCCGCGCTTGGGGTGCCGACGCTCGACGGCCTCGGCGGGATCGGCGAAGGGGCCCATGCGCCGCACGAGAGCATCCTGGTAAACCGGATCGCCGATCGTACGGCGCTACTGGCGAAGCTCGTCGCCCGGCTGGAGGTGTAAGTCCGGCGGGACACCGGGCGGGCGGACGGGCCTTGCTGAGGGTCGGTCCGCCCTGGAGCCGCTCTATTTGAAGTTGTAGACGATCTTCTCGCCCTGGACCATGATCTTCTCGATCCAGGTGGCGCCGTCCTTAACGGTGAACCACGCCGAGGAACGGCGCCACCGCGGGTTCTTCGGGTCCACTTCACACTCGACCTCGGCGGTCAGCTCCTGGTCCGGATCGTCGACCGGAGTGAAGTGCATCAGGTGCTGTTCGCCATGGACGCGGTGCTGGACCTTGTACTTGCCCGGCTGGAGCGTATGGCCGCCTGCTCTAACCTCCTTGGTGATCACGATCTCGCCGACCCGGCCGTCTTTCATCGTCGCCACTTCCGCGGCTGACGCAATGGCGGACAGGGTCAGGAAGGCGCACAGGAAGAATGCGATTGCAACCGCGGGCCGGTTTAGGATTCCTGACGATGTCATTCTTCGTCTCCTTCGCTTCCAACAATAGACCCGGTTCCCACTGAGCCCATCTTGTGACGGGAACCGGGTCAAGCATTCAGGGGCATATGCTGTGCTCTCTTGATATGCCGAATCGAGCTGGACATACAAGAGACTGCGGGCAGACTGTGCAGAGAATCGATGTGACCAGCTAACATGTTCAGCGCACGCGGTTTATGCCGCCGGCTGGCCACACTTGTAACTTCTGAGCCGGATTGTTCGCCGTTTTCGACAGCGAGATCTGGTTTGCTGAAAGAGCAAAATGGCTCGGTTGTTCGGTTTGGCGTCTTCGAGGCCGACCTCGAAACAGGCGAGTTGCGCCGGTCGGGGCGGCGCGTCAAGCTTCAGGATCAGCCGTTCCGCATCCTTGGCGTGCTGCTCGAACGTCCTGGGGAGCTTGTGTCGCGCGACGAGTTGAAGCGGCGGATCTGGCCAGAAGATACCCTGATTGATTTCGACCATGCGCTGACGACGGCGGTCAAGAAGCTGCGCCGTGTCCTTCGGGACTCGGCCGCCACACCACGCTATGTCGAGACCCTGCCCAAACGCGGCTATCGATTCATCGCCCCGGCGGAGATCCTGAGCTGGCCGGCCACCCCCGTGGTGCGCGGCGCCAGGAGCGAGGCCATGAGGCTGCGGCGGCAGCGGAACCTTCTCGCCGTCATTGCCACCGGACTGATCGCCGCCCTGGGGTTTCTGATAGTGGGTCGAGAGTGGCGGCAGGCAGGTCCGGTCCCGAGCCGGCCTGGACGACACTTCATATTCACCGCCCCGGCGGCTCCGGCGGCGGCGCGGTCCACGGCAATCTCTCCCGATGGATGCTACATTGTGCTGGCCGCAACGAGCGACACACGGATGCTCTGGCTGCGCAATCTGGCCGAGCAGGAGACGATCCCGATGCCGGGAACCGAGGGCGCGGCGTCCCCGTTCTGGTCCCCGGACAGTGAATTCGTCGGCTTCGGCGCCGGCGCGATGCTCAAGGTCGTTTCGGTGCATGGAGGCGCTCCACGCGAGGTTTGTCCCCTGCCGGGCGGCAACTTCTTCGGGGGCGCCTGGAGTCCCGACGGCGAATGGATCGCGTTCAGCACGGGGACCCCGCCGGGCCTGTGCCGCGTGCCGGCCGGAGGAGGGATCCCGGAGCGTCTTTTCGAGTCCGTGGCGGCGCCCGGCGGCAGCGCGAATTACGACGTCGCATTCCTTCCTTCCGATGTGCGTCCGGATACCATCCTGTTCATGGCGGGCGGCCCGGCTCACCGGGAGTTGTACGCGAGGGATCTGCGGACAGGAAAGCTGGTCCGGCTCGGCCAGGGCGTGCGGCCTGTGTACTCGCGACTCGGGTACGTGATCTTCCAGGCGCCGGAGCCCGCGAGCGGGTTGTGGGCGCTCCCGTTCGACGGCGGCAAGCTCGAACCCACGGGGGCGGCTTTTCCCATTGCGGAAGAGGTCATCGAGCCAAGTCTTGCCGAGGATGACACCCTGGTGTTCATCGACCTCGATACCAGGATCCGAAGCCAGCAGTTGGAGATTGTCGACCGTTCCGGCGAAAGCATTGCGCTCGTTGTTCAACCCCAGGACAGCGTCGGCGGGCCGGTCCTTTCGCCCGATGAATCGAAGTTCGCCGTTGCCGCCAGACAGGCCGATCAGATTGACATCTGGATCTATGAACTCGAGACAGGCATGAAGTCCCGAGCGACTTTCGATACCGCGGTCGTCGGCGACCCGGTCTGGTCTCCGGATGGGACGACGATTGTCTATCGTTCGGACCGGACGGCGGACACCGAACTCGTCGCGCTCGACCTGTCGCGGCGCGCCGAACCTCTGGTCCTCCCGGCGGCTGGACTGGCAAAGCGTCCAACGGACTGGTCTGGCGATGGCCGCTTCTTGGTATACAGCGCGTCTGCCCCGCAAACGCAGTCCGATTTGCGGGTGCTCGAGTTCAGCGCGGAGCGGGAGGCCGTGGGATCCCGCGTCCTGATCCAGACGCCGGCCAACGAAGTGGATGGGCAGATCTCGCCGGACGGCCGGTGGCTGGCTTACTGCTCAGACGAAGCGGGCCGGTACGAGGTCTATGTGACGCCCTTCCCGGAGGGGGGACCGCGGTGGCAGGTCTCCACCGAAGGCGCCTGCCAGACCCAGTGGAGCCGCGGCGGCGCCGAGCTCCTTTATGTATCCGGCGGCCGGCTGATGGCAGTGCCGGTCATGACCGAAGAGAATCGCGAATTCCTGACCGGTTCGCCGGAGCCACTGCTCGAACGGCGGCCGGCTCGCAACGACGGATCGCGGGCGCTGCTTCCGGGACCAGGCTTCCGCGCCAGCTACGCCGTGACCGGCGACGGCGAGCGGATCGTGCTTCGCATCTCCCATCGGACGGCCCGCGAAAAGCCGGTTTCCGTGCACGTGGTCGAGAACTGGCGGGAGGTTCTTAGTACCCAATAGTCCGGGGCGAGGGCCGTGGATCGCCAGGATCGTTCGGTTGGCGCCGCGTCGCTGCGCCCGGCTGGCGTCATATTCCGAAAAGCGCGGCCCCGGGTCGGGTATACTGAATTGAGGCGAACCGACCTTTATCTGCAGTAATTCTTTAGGAGATTCTTTTCCATGTTTGATCTGTTTCGCAGCCGGGCGAAAGTCGTCCGCTACTTGCTCGGCGCTGTTTTGGTGTTGGTGGCTGTCTCGATGGTGGTGACTCTGATTCCGGGATTTGTCGGGGCCAGCTTCGAGGGCGACAGCAACGTCGTGGCTGAAATCGGCGACGAAGTTCTGACCACGTACGACGTGCAGCGCAACATCCAGCAGCAACTGCGAAACAATCAGATCCCGCGAGAGTTGATCGGCAACTACGTCCCGACCATCATCAACAACATGATTACCCAGCGCGCGCTCGCCTACCAGGCAGAGCGGATGGGCTTCGAAGTGACCGACGAGGACGTCGCTCTCGCCGTACAGTCGATGATTCCGACCCTCTTCCAGAACGGCCAGTATGTGGGCGACGAGGTCTACGCGCAATATTTGGCCCAGATGAACCTCACCATCCCCCAATTCGAGTCCAACGTGCGCAAGCAGATGCTGCTGCTAAAGCTCGTGAACATGGCGCTCGAGGGTGAGATTGTCACCGACGAAGAGGTGGAACGCGAATTCCGCCGGCAGAACGAACTGGTCCAGATCGAGTATGTCAAAGTCGCGCCGCAGGACTTCCGCGATCAAGTTTCCGTCTCCCGGGCGGAGGTTCAGGAGTACTTCAACGCCAACCGGGAGAGTTTCCGGATCGGCGAAAAGCGGGACGCGAAGGTGCTGGTGGTGGACCAGAACGAGGTGGGTGCTTCGATCGAGGTTCCCGAAGAAGAGCTGCGGCGTATCTATCGTTCCGAGAGCGACCGCTTCCGAACTCCGGAGCGGGTCAAGGTGAGGCATATTCTTCTCAAGACGACCGACATGCCCGACGAGGAGATCGTCGAGGTGAAAGCGAAGGCCGAGGATCTGCTCGCGCAACTGAAAGCCGGTGCGGACTTCGCCGAACTTGCCGAGGAACACTCCGAAGATCCGGGGTCGGCGTCCGAGGGCGGCGAAATCGGCTGGATTACGCGGGGCCAGACGGTCGAGAATTTCGAGAAGACCGCCTTCTCGCTCGAGCCCGGTACGCTGAGCGACGTGATCACAACCGAGTACGGCTTCCACATCATCGAGGTCGTGGAAAAGGAACAGGCGCGGCTGCAGCCGTTCGAAGAGGTCCGTGAACAGATCATCGATGAAGCGCGCCGCCAGCAGGTGGTGTACAAGGTCCAGGAACTGGCCGATCAGGCCCGCGCTCGGTTGATCCAGAATCCGTTGCAACCCGAGCAGGTGGCCAATGAGCTGGGGCTGACGATGCTCACGCTCGATGGCATCGGTCCCGGAGATCAGATCCCCGAACTCGCTCCCAACCCTCAGTTCCAGGATGCTCTTCTGGGCCAGGAAAAGGCCGGCGTGACGCAGGTCTTCGACCTGGGCGCCGACCGGTTGGCGGTGGGTTTGGTGACTGAAGTTCACGAAGCGCGCCTGGCGGAGTTGAGCGAGGTCGAAGATCAGATTCGCGAGCGTCTCATTAATCAGAAGACCCAGGCACTGGCGCAGGAGAAGCGGCAAAAGCTCGAGGAACTAGTCAGCCAGGAGGGCAACGATCTTGAACAGATCGCCAGGGGCGCCGGGCTGGAGATCATGACCAGTAACGAGTTCGGCCGAAACGATAACGTCGAGGGTGTGGGGTCGGCCGCTTACTTCGGCGAAGCCTTCGAAGCCCAAGAGGGCGACCTTATCGGCCCACTGAACGTGATGAGTTCGACGGTGGTCTGCAAGGTGATCAAGAAGACGCCGCCCGACATGACCAAGCTTGCCGAGCAGCGCGAGGAGATCGAGAATTCGATCCGCCAGGATCGCCTCCAAGCCCGACAGGAGCTTCTGGAAGACGGTATCCTCACCCGCCTTATCGACGACGGCAAGGTAAAGATCAACGAGCGCACCATTCAGCGTCTCGTCTCGGCCTACGCCGGATAATCTCTTTCCAAGTAACAGGCGCTCTCCAGACCGCATCTCTTGGGACGCGGTCTGGAGTTGGGCAAGCAGCCGGTTTGCGCTCGCCACCCCACCCTCGCCACTCGCGAAACCGGCCCAACAAATCTATGCAGTCACACCCTCCCCAAATCCAATAACCCTAACCAAATCAATAAGATCTTGCCATCGCGGCGATCCCCCCGCGAAAATCCTGTCAGGAACGCAAACCGCGTCCGGCGACGAGAAATCCACGCCACGGGGGAGGTCGCTTTTCGATGGGGATGGCCGCTGATTCACGCGGACGTTTCGATTCATCTGGCCCTCGGGACCGGGAATCGAGGACGCGGGCCTGCCCGCTCCTACAGGGCGTGCTGGCGTTCGGCGATGGCGGCCAGTTCCTTGACCGTTCCGGCATGCGCCGGGTGGTCCGCCAGGTTATGATGCTCGGTCGGGTCGGCCACGACGTCGTAGAGTTCCGGGCGCGCCCAACTGAGGTAGTTGAGCTTCCAGCGGTTTGTGCGGACCATCAGCATGGGCGGCTTGCCGACATAGCGGTCATCGCGGGTGAAGACCCGGTGGCAGAAGTAGTACTCCGAGAAGGCGAATTCACGCGGCTTGTAGGAACGGTCTCGGACGAGCGAGGCGAAGCTCCGGCCGTGGAGCCCGGCGGGCGCCTGGTGGCCGCAGAGCTCG
>CAYLSS010000302.1:0-5922 GCA_964385765.1 uncultured Solibacteraceae bacterium | reverse complement strand
CCCGAGCTTGGGTCCAGCGCGAGCAGCAGCGGGCCGAAGTGGCCGAAAGCTATTACGACCTGGCCCAGCAGCCCGTCCTTCCCGGCAAATGGGCCGAGCAGCCGCTGGTTCCCTACCACCGCAACTGGATGGACCTGATCCGGACCATCAGCGCGCCGCAGCCGGGAGAGGTCGGCCGGGGTCCGCAAGTCCGAATGTTCCGGAATGAGATCGAGCCGGTCCAACTCGGCGTCTACGCGAATGGGACCGGCCTGCAGAACGTCGAGGTCACCGCGGACCCCATCCAGGGCGATAGTGGAACTGTCGCCGGCGTCACGGTCCGCGTTGCCGAGTATTCCAAAGTCAAGGGCCAGATGATCCCCGGATTCCTCATCGAGCCCTATCCTCAGCGTCTTTGGCCGGCCTATCCGTTCGACGTCCCGGCAGGCCGGAGCCACATGGTATGGCTGGAGCTGCAAACCGGCGAGGAATCGGCCCGGCCGGGTAGGTACCGGACCACGGTCCGGTTCCGGGCTGACGGTGTCGACGAAGTCGCCATGCCGCTCGGCGTCGAGATTCTCGATGAGCGTCTGCTCACGATGGAGGAAGCGAACCTCAAGCTCGGCGGGTGCACCCGAGGCCTTGTGCCGGAATTCGAGCTCGAGTTCCTCAAGGAGCGCAACCACAACATGGTCAACATCTGGTACGCCGGGGTGCGTCCGACTCTGTCCAAGGGGGGCGAGACCTTCGACCTCGACTTCGGCATCATGGACGAGTGGATGGCGGCCGCCGGGCGGGCGGGCATGACCGACATGGTCTACTTCCTCGGCGGCAACCCTTACGGATTCCCGCAGACGATGCATCTGCCGCGCACTCTGGCTGAAACCCTGCTCGGAATCGACAACGAAGAGTGGCACGAAAGAATGCTTCGAGAACCAGAAGCATTGCCCGCCGAAGTGGCCCGGCTCATGGTCGACTGGAGCCGGCGATTGGGCGAGCATGCAAACGCCAACGATTGGCCGAACATCATCCTCACCCCCTTCGACGAGCCTGCGAAGTTCGTTCAATATCGCTCCGATCTCGGCATGCTCTCCTTCATCAAGCCCCAGTTCAAGAGCCAGATCCGGCTCCTGCGAGAGGGCGATCCCGACGTTCAGATTTACGGGTCGATTCATCACTACAAATCCGGCATCCCCTTCCTCGAGGATGTGGACATCTTCTGCACCAACGCCGTGCATGAAAACTGGGGCCTGCCGGACGAAGTTCGCGCCGCGGGCAAGACGCTTTGGGAATACTCCGGGACAAGCGACAAAGGACTGCCGGCGACCGCCAGATACACCTTCGGCTACTACTTCGCGGCCCACGACAGCCGCGGCTCGCTGGTCTGGGCCTACAACTGGGGCAACCGCTTTGACACCCTGGACGGTTCCAACTGGATGTACGCCTGGAACACACCGTTCGATGTCATCCCGACGCCCTACCTGGAAGGGCTCCGGGAAGCGTGGGATGACCGCCGGCTACTCGAAACCTTGAGAAACGAAGCTGCGGAACGCGGCGTCGACCTCACACCCTTCCTGGGACGGCTCTTCGCCGACATCGCCGCCGCCCGCGGGCGAGGCGGCACCGACACAGTCGACGACTTCTGGGAACGCGCCAAGAGCGACTTCGTAATGGACGAATGGCGCGACCGCATGGTGCGGAAGCTCTTCGCCATACGGGGACAATAACCCAGGTAAGACCCGCACCCTCGCCCTGGCAAACCAGTTGGGCGTTGGGGAGGGCCGGCGGCAGGATTGCCGGCGCTACAAAACTGGGGTAGGGGTCCACCCGGCGCCGGCCCCGCGCGCGACCTCCAGGTCGCGCAACAGGGCGGTGGGAGAATCGAGAGCGGCTCGCCCGCAGAAGCGGGGCCAAGCTCAAGCCGCGGAGCGGGGGAGATCTCCGGCTTCGAGAATTTCGCACCCGCTAATCCGCGCCCGTCAGCCGCAGCCACTGGCCTTCATGGAAATACCACGTGATTGAAGCCTTCTCGAGAAACGCGTCATCGATGCCATGGTGCTCGATTGGCGGCGGCTCGGATCCGCCGTAGGCGCGGTAGTGCCGCATGATGAAGTCGCGGCCCACCGCGGTGATATCGCGTGAGTAGACCACCCGGTCTTTATTCAGAAACTGCAGGTAGCCGCGGTCGTCGCTGCTGGTTACTGTCTGGGGATCCGTGTCATGGTCATTGCGGAACGCGAGCAGTTCCGTGGAATTGTCCACCGAGCAAAGCGCTGCCCAACCCTCTTCTCCCCGAGCAAAGAACTCGCCGCGAATCACGTTACGCGGATGGCCATCGGGCCGGGGTTGAGGCACCATGCAGCCCCGGGCTCGCAGGACACCCGCAACAGCGGGCGGAAGTTCGTCGAATGCCTCCACCGGAAGGCGCCGGACCCGCCCGACCGCTTCATCGGCCCGGGCGCTCCACTCCTGTGCGGCTCGTATTGCCTCCCGCTCAATCTCGCCGGCGCGCGCCATCATCTCCGCCGAGAGTTGCGGGAGGATCTTCTGCCGGTCGAGGTTCGGATCCAGTGCCTGGGCTTTCAGGAAATAGTGTTCGGCCAGTTCCGCCGCCCGCGGATTCGGCGATCCCATCTGAATTCCTCGGTTATAAAGGCTCTGGAGCATGTAGGCGGCATTGCCCAGCACCCAGACGTTGTTCGACGCCTCCAACCCAGCCTCCGCACGCGATGCCAGCGGACCGCCCTCCAGAATGGTCCGCGCATACAGGTGCGCCAGCGGACGCAGGGCGAAGGGATGGTTCGGATCGGCCGCGACCGTGGCCTCCAGATAATACATCCGGAGTCCGGGGTCTAAGCTCGTGAAGAACGACGCGGCATTCCATTGGACGGCGGCGTCATCCGGCCGCCCTTTTGTCGCTACATCCCACAATGCGACAGCGCGTTGGAACTCGGCAGCGGTCATTTCTCGCCGGGAGAACCGGGTCACCGGTGAATGAAGCAATTCCGAATCCGGGTGATGCTCGACCAACCACAGAGCGTGCCGTACCCGTTTCGCGCGGTCCTCCTCGCGCCCCGACCGGTCCGCGCGCCGATGATACGCCATCAGCTTGAGCCGTGCCGGAAAATCGTCGGGATTCGCCGCAAGCTGCTCTTCCAGGCGCGCCACGTCGTCTTCTTCGAGATCGAGAATCCCGTTCAGCGCCTCCACGTACCACGGGCTGAACATGCGGGGCACGGACGGTGCAGTGGCAGGGGTGGTCTCTTGCGCCATTGCTGACGGCCATGACGAGCGGCTCGCGATAGTCAATACGACAATCGCAACCAGCGCCACCACACCGACAAAGCGCCTGTCCATAGGCCCAGTGTCGCACCTCCTCGCGACGTCTTGAGCATGAGAAGTCTCGGAAAGGCTCGTGGCGCAATTCATCGAGCCGTCAGTCAGTGTCCACGCGCAACTCTAACGGAATCCCGGCCAAGCCGTGCGCCTGTCAGATTGCTGTCGCGCTAAGCGAACCTGTACTCGCCCGGCACGCGAGGCTTTGGAACGGGGATATCCGCCCCCGGACTCAGATCCTTCGGATACAAATCGAGCTGTGAGACCATGACCTGGTCCCAGGTGATCTCCTGGCCGGAGTAGGCCGCCTCGCGACCCATGATGCACACCATGGTGCTCTCGGCCACTTCCTGGGTGTTATTGATGTAGGGGCCGTCGCCGCGAATCGAATCGGCGAGCAGCGCCTGCTCCTTCATCCCGCCGACCACCTCCTCCGTGGTTCGAGCCAGGTCGCTCCCGTTGCTTTGACCCTTGCCGCCGACCAGCTTCGGACCGGTTCTGCGCGGAAGATGATCGTATCGCGGGTAATGCCTGCTCATGCTCGTCAAGGTGACGCCGTTGGGATAGGTGAACTCGACATCCATGATGTCGAAGACATCGCCATGCACCGGATTGTCGTCCTGTCTCCAGGCGCGGCCTCCGTTGGCGATGGCCTTGACGGGATGAGACTCCATCATCCAGTCCAGCATGTCGATGAAGTGGACGCTCTGCTCGACAAGCTGATCTCCGCAGATCCAGACGAACGAATACCAATTGCGGTGCTGCCATTCGATCTCACTCCAGCCCGGTTTGCGCTCCGGCGCGTGAAAAATGGCATTGCCGAACCAATAGGCGTACGTCGCGACGATGTCGCCGATTGCGCCGGCCTGGATCTGTTCCCTGGTTTCGATAAACTTGGGCGTGTAGCGCATTTCAGTACCGGAAACTACCGTGAGCCCGCGATCCCGGGCCTTCCGGCCGGCCGTCATGACGCGGCGGGCGCCCACCGGATCCGTCGCGATCGGCTTTTCGATAAAGACGTGCTTGCCGGCATCCACGGCGGCTTCGAAATGCAGTGGGCGGTGCCCCGGGGGCGTGATCAGCAACACCACGTCGACGTCGGTCTCGAGCAGCCTGGCATAGGCATCCCGGCCGACGAAATGCTTATCCGGCGCGACCTTGATCCTGGCCGGGACCTCCTTCTGCAGCTCCTCCACGGTGAGCTTATGAGGCTTGCCGTCGCGAATGCTCGTCTGGCCGGCCAAGCGTTTCAACTCCCTGGGGTCAGCCGTCCGGAGCCTCCGCAATGAGCTCTCGAGCTTGTCTTCGAAGATGTCAGCCATAGCGGTGAGCTCGACGTTCTCCGTGGCCGCCATCATCTCGAAGATGGCCCGCGTGCCACGTCCGCCGCAGCCTACTAACCCCGCCTTCACCGTCTCCTTTCCGGTCGCTCGCACCATCCTCGGTTTCACGATCGAAAAGGCAGCGGGCGCCGCCACCGATGAGGTTCGAAGCAATGAGCGCCTCGTGAGTTCCTGTGCCATACTTCCTCCTTCCGATCCAAGGATCGCCGACACTATATCAGAGTCGTCGCGACCCCTTGGTACGTTCCGGGAGTTTTTATACCTTCTTGCTGTTTCGCCGCTTCAGATCTGAAACCTAATGGAACTTCGGCCTAAACGACCACCGGCGTTCCGCCGAGATCCCGAATGACGCTTTCGCCGATCCGCTCCGCCAGCGCCGAAATCGTCAGAAATGGATTAACGCCCAGGGCTCGGGGAATTACCGAGGCGTCGGAGACGTACAGACCCTCATGCTTGCCGCCTCGCCCATCGTAAACCCGGCCGCGATCATCGACCACGCCGAGCGCGTCGCTGTCGCCCATCGGACAGCCCCCAAGGGGGTGAACTGTGATCAGCGTGCGGAAACGAAGGAAAGCCCAGGTAGGATTCTGTATGTAAGCCGCTCCGAGACCGGTGGCATGCTGCAGCATGAGCCGGTCGGCGATTCTGAAGGTCTCCTGATTGCCGGCGCCAGGCCAGCGGATCTGGGGGAAGCCGCCGGCCAGCTCGATGCGGCCACCGGCATCGTCGTGGCCCATCACCAGGTAGAACATGGTGTGGTTGAGCGCTCCCCGCTCGAGTTCGGGGTCGAGCGCCAGAAAGTCGCGCGCCCGCTGCCCGATCTCCTTGAGGTTGTCGAAGAAGTCGTGGGGATCAGTGTCCCGCCCCTGGAGGGTGGCAAAGACAGCGCGGGCGGCGTCGACATAGGTCAAGGGGAAGGAGAGGTCCTCGATGGTGGTGCGCTCGCCGAGCGGCTGGTCGGCTCCATACTTGAGGCGGGCCGCAATGGTCGGACCGGGAAGCAGGGTCGGACCAGCGTCCCGCTGCAGCCGGCGCGCCCGCTCGCTGTCGGGGAAGGGTCCCCAGCCGAGCACGTCGGTCCGCTCGTCGCTGTTGTAGGCGAGGCCGAAGAAGTCACCGTTGCCGCTGAAGCGGGAGCCGAGGCTGTCCGGCAGATCCAGACCATCCTCGCGCGACCGGAGTAGAAGCGCGGTGGAACCCGGCGCGCCGGCTGATACAACCACCGCCCGGCGGGCGCGGATCCGTGTTCTTTCGAAGCCCGGCT
>CAYLSS010000301.1:3288-5925 GCA_964385765.1 uncultured Solibacteraceae bacterium | reverse complement strand
CTCGCACTGCACTTCCGCGAGCTTCAGGACCACCCCCCAGACGAGGTACGGACTCTCTTCTCGGACCTCGTCAAACACCACCCGCGACTCGGTCACTCCGAAGGGAAGAAGATTCTCGAGCTGAAGCCGAACATAGACTGGAACAAGGGCCGCGCAATGCTCAGGCTGGTGGAGCTTCTCCAACTGGACGAGTCCGAGACCCTGCTCTTCTATTTCGGAGACGACACCACTGATGAGGACGCCTTCGACGTCCTCCGTCCCCGCGGGATCGGCGTATTAGTAGCCGAGACCCCAAAGCCGACCGCGGCAAGCTATATCCTGCGATCTCCCGACGAAGTCCGGGAATTCCTCGAGGTCCTCTACCAACGACTGGATGCCGAAACATCGGGCCAGAACTAGAGTCACTTTCAACTTGGATCCGATCTACCGGAAGGACGATCATGGCCGCCGGCATCGAATTGGTCAAGTACTATCAGAATCCGAACATAAGGGCTCGGATCATAGAGTACCTGGGCGGGCAGACCCTTCCCGAGGGTACGTCAGTCTATGTTTCCGGCGGCCGTGCTCAGACCCCGAGCCAGTTCGCGGCTCGTCCCCTCCATGATCTCGACCTCCTCCTCGCTTCGGGCGAGGAAATCGCCAGGTCTCTGTGGGATCGGAATTCGCTCATGGCGCACCTCGATGTCGAATACGTGAACCTCGATTTCCCGGCTGAGGCTTTCCTCGACGACCATCTGCCGCCTGGAGACGGCGATGTTGACTGGCTGAGCGTGCGGGATCGCCTCCAGGGATCCCGATTCCAGGGGAACCTCATTCTGGAACTGGCTGGCGGGGAGTCGTATGATCGTGCCGATATCCTGCGGAGAGCGCGAAGAGGCCGGCGCTTTCTGCAACACCTATGAAGTGCATTCGTCAGGCTCTTGGCCACTTGCCGGCCATGTGCGCGAGCGCTTTCCGGTAGGATGCCTCCAGTTCCAAGACCACTGCTTCCATTGCCGAGTCCGTCTGCATTCGAGGGGTATCCGCAGTGGCAAGGCGGTCCAGTCTATCACGAGTCCGTTGGGCCATCATGAGCAGGTTGGAAATCCGCTGCTCCGTTTCTGGAGAGCCTTCTCCTTCTGCTGCATTCGTATGAACTTTCTTCATCAAGTCCACCAGATCAGCGATCTGTTTGTCGATCTGTTTCCTCTTCGCCTGAATCTCCCGCATCCATCTCTCTCCTTCGAATTAGCGACTGCTGCGGCCGGCTCGGGCAAGCGTTCCCACGGCGGCGCACAAGCGGTGACCGTCCGGTATCCCCTTCGTTACAGCTTCTATCGGCGGCTGCGGAATTGGGGGAATAAACCAAGCGAAGTTGGCGGCCGGCCCGTCATCCCGCGCTCTTGGCCTGCCCGGCTTCAAAGAATGCCGCCGCTGCGACATCGGCTTTTTCACGGATCAATGACCATTCGACCTTGACCCGCTCCAGGAGTTGGTCCCAAGCGCTAAGGTCCTCCAGTTGAGGCTGACTCGACGCGTGATCGTATGCTTCCAGCAGCTTTTCGGCGCACCGGATGCGCTCATACTCTCGCGCACGCGCTGTGGCGGCCTCTCCGAGACATCGCCGCCGATTGATATTCTTAAACAACTCCTCGATCGCGGAGGAGAAGTCCTCCGTGGGCGTGTCCGCAGGCATCAGTCGGCCGTTCTCACCGTCAATGACGACATCGTGAGGTCCCGGCGCATCCAGGGCCAGGATCGGGACTCCAGCCGCCATACTTTCGACAAGCACCAGCCCCTGTGTATCCGTTCGGGACGAAAAGACAAACAGGTCCATCGCGGAGTATGCATCGATCAACTCCTGCCCCCCCAACTCTCCGGCTATCACGACCCGGTCCGCCACCCCGCGATCTCGAAAGTAGCACTTCAGCCACGGGAGTGATTCTCCATCGCCGACAAGTAAGAAACGACACTTTTCCGGCTGCCGCGAGAGAAAGCAAGACACGCTCCTGGCAAGGTACTCGACGTTCTTCGCGCGAATCAGCCGTCCCGCATGTCCCACGACGAAGTCTGTCTCGGAGAAGCCATATCGCTCCCTTGCCCGCTCCCGGCTGCCCGACGCGAAGACTTCGTAGTCGATCCCTGTCGGAACCACGTCGATGGGACTCTCCACCCCGCGCCGGAGCATGATTTCGCCGATCGCCGGCGTCGGCGCGATCGTCAGGTCGCACAGGCTGGCAAAAGCCACCGGAAGCTTCACAGCGATCAGTTCGGCTATTTCACGATCGATCCCAAGCAGGTCCGCGTACCGTTCGAGCAACGTGTGGTTGGTGTAGACGAGCGGAATACCCCGCATCCGCGCGTGACGGAGAGCGGAGTCCCCCAGAAGGAACGGCTGATGGCAATGGATGATGTCCGGATCGAACTTTTCCAAGCGCTCAGGCAGCCCCAGGCAAAAGGGCAGGCGAAGGGAGAACTCGGTTCCATGGAACCGCTGGATGGCCGGCGCCCGGAAGACCAGTTCATCCGATTCGATCGCCTCTCCGGTTTGCGGTGCAACAACGAGGGCCCGAGACAGGAGGGCATGGCTGCCAATTTCATCACCCTACAATATTTCAATGCAACAAATATAAAGAAATATAATTTTAGTTAGCAAAT